>JAZLBM010000214.1:0-1677 GCA_045613705.1 Eubacteriales bacterium
TCGGGATTTCATATCGTTCACGGCTACAATTCCTTGATATAAACGCATTTTACCAATTTTGCAACTGCAAATTCGTTCGTTGCGGGTCGTCGTGGGCGCCGACCCCTACCAGGTATTCGTTCATTTCTGCATAGCCATAACCCACCGCTAAACATCAATTTATAACTCTGCACTCGTGCTTCTGCGCGCTAAGCGTCAATTTATCACAACAAAAACACCGCCAAGAAATCTCGGCGGTGTTGCTTTTTATCGGCAATGCTTCAAAAAATAGGAGAAGGCACGGGGGATGGCGTAGCGCGCGGACAGCTCATCGGTGGTGGCAAGGGTCATACTCTCGGGGGGACGGGTCAGAGTCAGGCGATAGCCCGTCATATGCCACTCCACGTGGGTGAATACGTGCACCGCGTCGCCGATGGGCTCGCATTCCGAAACCTCGGCGCCAAGCGACTTGACATAGGCAATGGCCTCCTCACAGGGGAGGGTGCCTTCCGCGTTCGGGAATTCCCAAAGGCTCGCCAAAAGCCCCACGTCGGGGCGCTTTCCGATGGCGTAGGCGCCGCCGTGTTCCAAAAGAAATACCGTTTTTTTCTCGATCCGTCGCGGCTTTTTGGGGGTCTTTTTCGGTAGCTCGTCCACCGTGTTTGCCGCAAGAGCGGCGCAGTAGGGCGAAAGCGGACAGTCCATACAACGGGGCTGACCGTTGGGAATACACACGTTCTCGCCAAGCTCCATCACCGCCTGTGTGAGGATGCCTGCGCCCTCGCCCACGGGATAGACGGCGCGAAGCGCCTCGGTCACCCGCTTCTTCACATCGGGTCGGGTCACGTCGTCGTGACAGTCGCACAGGCGCGTCACCACGCGCAGAACGTTGCCGTCCACTGCAGGCTCGGGAAGCCCAAAGGCAATGGACGCGATGGCGCCGGCCGTGTATTCGCCCACACCGGGCAAGGACAACAGCGATTTGTAGTTAGGGGGAAGCTGACCGCCGAAATCCTCCACGATGCGGATCGCCGCCGCCTTGAGATTTCGGGCGCGGCTGTAGTAGCCAAGACCCTCCCAAAGCTTCATCAGCTCCTCGTCCTCCACGGCGGCAGGCGCCTCGGGGGTGGGGAAGGCCTCCAGAAAGCGGAGATAGTAAGGGATCACCGCCGTAATGCGGGTCTGCTGAAGCATAATTTCCGAGAGCCACACGTGATAGGGCGTGGGCTCCTCGCGCCAGGGCAGGGAGCGACGGTTTTCCATATACCACGCCGAAAGCGGCTCCACCGCGGCGGCAAGGCGGGGGACGGACAGTCCCTCCCATTTTTGCATTTCGGTCATCTTCTCCCCTCCCTTCGCTTTTCTGTAAGAATTGTACCACATCCGCTCCCGTTTGTCAACGAGGGAGGAGGAGGATAAATTGATGTTTATCGCACCGGCGCGCGAAGTGCAGAATGCAGAGTGCAAAGTTGAAAATTGAAAGTGGATAATTGAAAATTAAGGTAGAAAACGCTGCGCGTTTTCAAATATAAATTGATGTTTATCGGTGTGTTATGTCTATTTGCAAACGAACGAATTTGATCTAAACATTGTAGGGACAGGCGTCCTCGACTGTCCGCGACAATAGATTTTGCAATTTCAAAATTGATAAAATCCTTTTGTAGAAGGTGTTTATGCACAGCCGCAAACAAAATCAAT
>JAZLBM010000215.1:0-39284 GCA_045613705.1 Eubacteriales bacterium
CCGCGCATCCCGAAGCGTCGGTGGATTATATCCACGGCGTAGAGGTAACCGAAAATCTTGCAAGACGGGAGAATGCCATCGGCTTCCTGTTTGACGGTATGACAAAGGATCAGCTCTTCAAGACGGTGATCTGTGACGGCGCGCTTCCTCGCAAGACCTTCTCTATGGGACACGCGGAAGACAAGCGCTATTATCTGGAGTGCAGAAAAATCAAATAAAAAGAAGGGAATGCGATTGCATTCCCTTTTTCGTTTGATTATTCGCCGTAGTATGCCGCGTAGTCGCAGATCACCGTGAAGTCGTGATGGAGCTTCAGGAGAGATGCGGGGAGCATAGTGGTAACCTCACCGTTGAGAAGTCCCGTGATGGCGTCGTGCTTATCCTTGCCGCCGGCAATGAGAAGGATCTTCTTGGCGCCGCAGATGGAGCCGAGACCGGTGGTGATCGCGTGGCGGGGCATCTGGTTGGGATCCTCGAAGAGAACCGAGTTTGCCTCGATGGTGCTCTCGGTAAGCTTTACGGTATGGGTGCCAAGCTCAAGGGCCTCTGCGGGCTCGTTGAAGCCGATGTGACCGTTACGTCCGATACCGAGCAGCTGAAGGTCGATTCCGCCCTCATCCTCGATCATCTTGTCATAGCGGCGACCCTCTTCCTCAGCCTGGTCGAGAGGGGTGTTACCTGCGGGAATATGTACGTTCTCGGGTGCAAGGTTGACCTTGTCCCAAAGGTGCTTGTGCATGAATGCGCAGTAGCTGTTGGGGTCCTTGGGGTCGATGGGGAGATATTCGTCAAGGTTGTAGGTGCGAACGTCGGAAAAATCAAGCTCGCCTGCCTTGTACATCTCGTAAAGGCGCTCGTATACGCGGATGGGGCTGCTTCCCGTAGCCAGACCGAGAACGGCAGAGGGATTCTCGCGAACCTCGTTTGCGATGAGCTCAGCGGCCTTTTCGGTTACTTCATCATAGGTTTTGCAAAGAATGAATTTCATGATCAATACTTCCTTTTCAAAAGATTTTTCATATAAGGGAACGTCAAGGACGGTTCCGTGTGTCCAGAATTGTGTGGAAAACTCTGTCTCGGCATGCAGAAAATTTTTTCCGCAAGACTGTTGACAGACTTTTTTGTTTATGATATATTTATTATACACGATACAAAAACAAATGTATATAGGTTTTTGTGTATAAATTCTTTAATTTTTCGTAAATTTGGAGAAGATATGGAAGTCAAACGGTATCCGCTATGTAAAATTCAGCCGGTGATGCGCATCACCGCCTTTTGTTCTGCCTACGTGGACGTAAGACCTGTGGACTTTCTTTTCAAGGGAGAGATGCACGATTTTTGGGAGTGTGTGTTCATCCTGAAGGGAAAAGCAGGTATCACGGCGGGCGAATCGGTGTACCGACTTGGCGAGGGACAGATGATCTTTCATCCGCCCATGGAGTTTCACCGCATCTGGAACGAGGGCGATGAGCCTCTCCACTTTTTGATCGTTTCCTTTACGGCGTACGGCTTCCATCTGGATACCCATCGCATCTGCACCTTCCCGTCGTCGGATACCATCATTGAGTTGGTACGCGAGCTTCGCAAGCTGTTTGTGACCAACGGCACACTTTTGGTTCGTATGATGGATGAATCCTGCGCGGCGGCTGTGCAGAGTGTGGTCAACCGAATGGAAAACTATTTCCTCAGCCTTCTGAATCGAGAAGAATCCTATCCCGTGGTGGAGCAGGATCGCCGTGCGGAGTTGTATTCCGCCGCCGTAGCGATTATGCACCAGAACCTTTCGGGACGGCTTTCCGCCACCCAGATCGCGGAGCATTGCGGTATGAGCGTTTCCACGATGCAGAAGCTGTTCCTTCGCTACGTGGGCATGGGAATGATGAATTATTACACCAGCCTTCGTATGCGCCACGCCCGTCAGCTCTTGGAAAAGGGGCGGAGCGTGAAGGAGGTGGGAATGCTTCTTGGGTACAACGATCAGAACTATTTCAGCACCGTCTATCGCCGCTACTTCGGTGAGCCGCCTTCAGCCTCCAAGGGGAAGGGCATTACCATCACGTCAAGCCTGGACGAAATGTGATCCATCAAGACTCGCAGTTATCTGCGAGTCTTTTTTTAGTTCAAAAGAAGATCGATCAGCTCGTCCTGGCTTTTTACAATATGAGTCGCGCCCTCGGCGGTCAGCTCCTCGGTGCTTCCGTAGCCCCAAAGAACGCCAACGGAGTCAAGCCCCGTTTTCTTGGCACCAAGAATATCGTGCTTGCGGTCACCGATCATAACCGCGTCCTCGGGGACGATCTCGGGACGGGTGTCAAGGGCATAGCGGATAACGTCCCATTTTTCCGAGCGCTTTTCGTCAAGGCTTGCGCCTGCGATATAGTCGAAGTAGGGGGCGAGTCCGAAGTGCTCGACGATGCGCTTGGCATAGACCTCGGGCTTGGAGGTGGCAAGAAACAGATGCTTGCCTGCCTTAGAAAGGCGCTCCAGCGTTTCGTGGATGCCGTCGTAGGGGCGGTTTTCAAAAATGCCCGTCACGCTGAAATATTCCCGATAGTATGCGACGGCACGCTCCGCATCCTCGCGGGAAAAGGAGAAGAAGCGCATAAAGGATTCAATGAGGGGCGGGCCGATGAAAGGATAAAGCGTAGATCTGTCGGTCACCTCGATACCGAACTTGGCAAGGGCATAGGCTACCGAGTTGGTGATGCCTTCGCCGGGATCGGTCAAGGTGCCGTCAAGATCAAAGAGAAGATATTGATAACGCATAATTACCTCGTGTTTTTTATAGGGACATAAGGGTACGCTTGATGGCGTTGTGCCAGCCGCGAAGTGCCTCCTCGCGCTGTGCTTCATCGATGTGGGGACGGAAGCGCTTTCCGGCCTTGGCAATGCTCTTCATCTCGGATGTGCCGTGGAAGCATCCTACCGCAAGGCCCGCCATCATAGCGGCACCGAGGGCGGTCGTTTCTATACAGGAGGATCGAACGACGGGAACGCCGAGAAAATCTGCCTGAAGCCCCAGAAGAATATCGTTGGCAGAGCCTCCGCCGTCTACGCGAAGGGAGGCGAGGGACTGTCCCACCTCATCCTGCATTACCGTGAGCACGTCTACCGTCTGATAGGCCATTGCTTCAAGGGTAGCGCGCACCAAATGGGCTTTTGTGGTGCCTCTGGTAATGCCGTAAATAGCGCCGCGCGCGTAAGGGTCCCAATACGGAGCGCCCAGGCCCACAAAAGCGGGCACAAAATAGACGCCGCCCGTGTTTTTGACCTGTGCCGCCAGAAGCTGGCTTTCCGAGGCGCTTGAGAGGATGCCGAGGCAATCGCGAAGCCATTGAATGGCCGCGCCGCAAATGAAAACGGAGCCCTCGAGCACGTAGCTTATCTCGCCGTCAAGTCCCCACGCCACGGAGGTGAGAAGACCGTTTTGCGAGAAGACAGGCTTGTCGCCTGTGTTCATCAGAAGAAACCCACCCGTGCCGTAGGTGTTTTTGGCGTCGCCCTTTTTCAGACATCCTTGTCCGAACAGTGCGGCCTGCTGGTCGCCGATAGCGCCCGCAATGGGGATCTCACCGCCAAATATAGATGGGTCAGCTTCGCCAAACAAATACGAGGAAGGATGGAGCGAGGGGAGCATCGCACGGGGAATGTCAAAGATGGACAGAAGCTCCTCGTCCCAGTCCAGGGTGTTGATATTGAAAAGCATCGTACGGGAAGCATTGGAATAATCGGTTGCGTGAACGCGTCCCCCCGTAAGATTGTAGATCAGCCAGGTGTCGACCGTGCCAAAGAGAAGCTCGCCATTCTCGGCCTTTTGTCTTGCACCTTCCACGTTGTCAAGTATCCACTTGATCTTGCTGGCGGAGAAGTATGAGTCGAGGATGAGACCGGTCTTGCGGCGGATAGTGTCCTCAAGCCCCTTTGCCTTCAGCTCGTCGCAGAATTCTGCGGTTCTGCGGCATTGCCATACGATGGCGTTACAGATGGGATTTCCTGTGGAGCGTTCCCAAACCACGGTGGTTTCGCGCTGATTGGTAATGCCGATGGCGGCAATGTCCCGTGGCGTGGCGCCGATCTTCTCCATAGCCGCCTTGGCGGAACGAAGCTGTGAGCCCCAGATCTCGCTTGGGTTGTGCTCCACCCAGCCTTCGCGGGGGAAGATCTGCTCAAATTCATAGGCGGCGGAGGCAACGGGCTCGCCGCGCAGATTGAAAAGGATCGTGCGGGAGCTGGTTGTTCCTTGGTCAAAGGACATCAGGTATTTTGACATACTGCACCTCGTTTCGGATCCGCAGAAGGGATCCTTTCATATCGTGAAGTCGTATCTGCTCGGCGCGGAGCAGATTCAGATAATGTGTCTGTGGCGTCTCCTTCTTATTGACCGCGGTGATGGCGCGGGAGGAGGAGAGAATCAAATTGGAAAGCGTTTCATCAAGGAGTGACGTATACTCCTCAAGGCGCTTCGTGTTACCGCTTACGGTGTCAAAAAGCGACGGATCGCCGTGTGCAAGCTCCCGATACACCGATCCGACCGGCGCTTGGATACCGCCCTCAAGGAGTGCGATGTGCCGTAGCGTAACGTCGGTGGCAAGATCCGCGGAGCATAAAAACGCTTCGAGATCCGTGCGAAGGGGCGCCAAAAGAAGGGCGGCGCCTGCAAGATCGTGGATCTGCGCTTCCAGACCCAAGATCAATTTCAAATGCTTTTGTGTCAGAGCCGACGCGGAATCGCGACCGGAAAAGAGAACTGCCTTCTTAGCGTCTCTCCCGAGGATCTGTTCGATTTCCAAGAGCGTGCTTGTGACGACCTTCGTTAAAATATCGGTGACGCGGCAAAGGGCTTCTTCGGCGGCAAGGGAGGCTTTGCGGATTTTGTTTAAGCAATCGTAGAAATCCGCAAGAGCACCTTGCTCCGCCGCCGTAAGATAGTTGGAAAATTGCTCTTTTTGAAGCGATGTGATCAATGTGGGGGAGGCATAGTGCTCCACCAGAATTTCGTCTATGGGTCTCATGCTGTCTCCTTGTGCAAAAAAAGGGCTGCTGTGAATACAACAACCCTCTTTCCGGCGCGTAGCCGTTGCCCCGTGAAATCGGGCAAGTATTTTTTTGTCACTTGATTTCGACGTTGACCCTTTTGCTGGTATTTCCGGCAGCTGCTTTGATCAGCGAACGGATCGCCTTAGCGATTTTTCCGTGCTTGCCAATAACCATTCCCATATCGTCGGGGGCAACGCTGAGAACCAAATTGATACCGTTCTCGTCCTCGGTCTGAACGACCGTAACTTCATCGGGGCTGTCAACGATTGCCTTGGCAATGTCGGTCAAGGTTGTCTTCAAATCTGCCATGCCTAATCTCCGATCGGGATCAGTCAACGATGCCGGACTTCTTAAGAAGAGCCTTTACGGTCTCGGTAGGCTGAGCGCCATTGCCGATCCACTTCTTTGCCTTGTCAGCGTCGATGGAGAGCTGAACGGGCTCAGAGATGGGGTTGTAGTAACCGATCTCCTCGATGAATCTTCCGTTTCTGGGGTAGCGGCTGTCAGCAACAACAACGCGGTAGAAGGGAGCCTTCTTGGCACCAATTCTCTTAAGTCTGATTTTTACCATGGTATTTTTCCTCCAAAAAAATTAATTGAATTGTTTTTTGATTTTTATAAAAAGCCTGATTCTTTATCAGAACGGCATTTTCATCTTTCCTTTGGCGAGGCGCGAAAGCTTCGAGGGGTCGGAAAACTGCTTCATCAGCTTGTTTACCTGCTCGAACTGCTTTAAGAGCTTGTTGACCTCTTCCACAGTGGTTCCGCTTCCTGCCGCGATGCGCTTTCTTCGGGATGCATTCAGCACCGAAGGCTTTTCGCGCTCAAGCTTTGTCATAGACTTGATGATCGCTTCCTGACGGGCAAGGAGCTTTTCATCCACCTTGGCGTCGCGAAGCGCGCCGGCATTCATACCGGGGATCATACCGGCCAGCTGATCCATACCGCCCATCTTTTTGAGCTGTGCGAACTGGTCCAGATAATCGTCGAGGGTAAAGGTGGATTTGCGGATCTTCTCCTCCAATTCCTTTGCTTTTTTCTCGTCAAACGCCTGCTCGGCCTTTTCGATCAGAGTAAGGACGTCGCCCATACCGAGGATTCGGGATGCCATACGGTCGGGGTGGAAGGGCTCGATCTTATCCAGCTTTTCGCCGGTACCGATAAACTTGATGGGCTTTCCGGTTACGTGCTTGATGGAAAGCGCCGCACCACCTCGGGTGTCGCCGTCCAGCTTGGTAAGCACCACGCCGGTGACGTCAAGGAGTTGGTTGAAGCTTTCCGCTACGTTGACGGCATCCTGGCCGATCATAGCGTCTACCGTGAGAAGGATCTCAGTGGGCTCGACCTCGGCCTTGATGGAGCGAAGCTCCTCCATCAGCTGTTCATCAATATGAAGGCGACCTGCCGTATCGATGAACACCATATCGTGCCCCTTCTTTTCGGCAAATTTTAAGCCTTCCTTGGCGATCTTTACGGGGGAGACGTCGGTGCCCATGGAGAACACGGGAATGCCGAGGGTCTCGCCTACGATTTCCAGCTGCTTGATTGCGGCGGGTCTGTAAACGTCACAAGCGACAAGCAAGGGGTTCTTTCCCTGGGACTTGTAAAGACCTGCCAGCTTTGCGGCGTGGGTGGTCTTACCTGCACCCTGAAGACCTACCATCATAATAACTGTGGGAGGCTTGGGGGAAATGGTCAGCTTGGACTGGGAGCCGCCCATAAGGTTGGTGAGCTCCTCGTTTACAATTTTAACGATCTGCTGGGCGGGCATAAGGGATTCGAGAACGTCGCTTCCCACGGCGCGAGCAGAAACGATATTGACAAAGTCTTTGACTACCTTGAAGTTAACGTCGGCTTCCAGAAGTGCGAGCTTGATCTCTCGCATTCCTGCCTTGACATCGGCTTCGGTAAGCTTTCCTTTGCTGCGGAATTTTTTGAAGGCCCCTGTGAGTTTGTCTCCAAGACTTTGGAACATGGGATCACCTTCCTTTCTGAACGTGTTTTTGCTTACTGTCCCAAAAGTCGGATCAGCGCGTCGACCTCATCCTTTAAGGAATCGGGGGCGCCTATGCCGCGAATCTGAGACGAAAGGGTTTCTAAATGTCCCTGCGCTTCGCGGAAGGTCTTAAAGAGCCCCAGCTTTTCCTCAAAGAAAAGAAGCTCATCTTCGGCCTTCTTGATCAGCTCGCGGACACCCTGGCGGGAGATGCCCACCTCGTCTGCGATCTCTGCAAGAGACATATCGTCGTTATAATACATAGAGAGAACGGTTTGCTTGCGCTCACTGAGGACTTCACCGTAGAAGTCAAGCAGGCAAGCGATCTTCAAATCTTTCTCAAACATACCGAGCCTTTCCGTGCCGACACCGCTTGGTATCGGTGTAAAGCAAAACACTTTACAGAGTATACCACACAAGATTCGGGATGTCAATACTTTTTTTCAAAAAAATCAAATAAATTTTCGTTTTTTTACGCCTCTTCGGATCCTGCGGCGGAGGTGTGGCACAAAAGGCGTGCCGCGGCGGCAAAGGAGATCGCAAGAAGCAGGATGGGGCGCGCGGGCTGAGAAATGCTGATGCCTCCCGCAGTGTTGCCCGCGAGGCTGTATATCAGGTTGCTGACGCCGACGGTGGTGCAAAGGAAGAAGGCCAGAAGCGTCACGCCCGTGTATACCGAAGAGCTGCGTCGTTCGGCTCTGATGCGAACCTCCGCAAGAAGGAAAAAGCAGCCGAAAAGCGAAGCAATCATCATCGGAACGGTCATAGGACCGTTTATGGTGACGGATTGATCAAAATAGAAGGATGCGGCCAAGAGAAGAAGCATCACTATGCCGGCAAAAGGAAGCCAAGGCAGTAGCGCGGCGGAAGCCGAGGCACTCTTGGTTTTATCGCCCGAACAGCCGACAAGGAAGAAAACGGCAAGCACAAGTGCCAGGATGCCTGTCAGCTTATAGAAGACAAAGGAGCTTCCCGTGGGATCGGCAAGAAGATAGACACCGCCGAAGAAGCAGGCGGCCGCGCCGAAGGTGTAGAGAATGGCCCACACGCGTTGTCTTGCAAGGGTGGAGAAGGCATCTCCGATCAAGCGCACGTCAGAAAGGGCAAATCCGGAGGCGAAGCAGAAGAGCGCTCCTGCGATCATAAATACGGTCGTTACAGTGGTAAAGGTACCGCTTTGTAAATAGCCAAGCCTCGGCTCGTACTGTGTCAGAAGACAAAAGGTTCGAAGGGCGGTTGCCGCAAGTGTTATGAGCAGTGCCGAGATGGAGAAAATTTTAGTTTTCATATATAATAACGTCCTTTGCGCTGAAATCTACCTTATATTATACCTCCGAAATGTTACCGAAGTGTGACCAACGGGTTGGTGAAAGAAAAAATGAGAAACTTTTTGTAAGACACTTGACAAATGCACAAACAAATGATAATATGTTCATATGAACAATTATTCATATGTGGAGGATATATGAGCCATATGATAAAAAGAAATCCGAGGATGCCTGCGACGGAGCGGTTGTCAGCAATGACTACGTTCTTTAAGGCGTTGTCCGACGAAACGAGACTTAAGATATTGTTCTCGCTGTTGGAATGTCCCAGGTGCGTTATGCATATCAGTGAGTGTGTGGAAATGAGTCAATCGGCGGTGTCCCACCAGCTTTCCATTCTGCGCGGATGCGATCTTGTGAAGGTGTCCAGAAGCGGAAAGAATCAGGTATATTCCATTTCCGACGAGCACGTTCGGTTGGTAATGGATATGGCGCATCTGCATATTGCGGAGAAAATAGATGGATAAAGATGAGAGGAGTGGTGGATTTTGTCGAATTTGGAAAAGCAACACATAAATGAAGAAAAATGCTGTCATAATCACGAACACGAGGAGAAAGCAAAAGCCAAATATGAAGAAAAGTGTTGTCATGGAGAAAAACACAAATATGGAGAAAGGTGCTCTTGCGGCTGTGAACACGACAGCGAACACCATCATCACGAGCACGAAGATCACGGATCTTGTGGATGCGGGTGCGCTCACGATCACGACGAAAAGGTAGAAGCTGGTACGTGGATCGCCTATGGTGTTGGCGCGCTCCTTCTGCTTGTGGCGTTCTTGGGTGAGTTTTCTGTCATCACGCGGTGGATCGGCATTCCCGCGGCACTTCTTGTGTATGCATTCTTCGGAAGAGAGGCCTGGGAGGGCGCCATTAAAAATGTGGCGCGCGGAAGGATTTTTACCGAATATACGCTTATGTGCGTTGCCACCGTTGGTGCGGCGGCGCTCCTTGAATTTGCGGATGCGGCGGCGGTTATGTACCTGTATTCCTTGGGTGAGTTGATACAAGGTCTCGCAAGTCGTAAGTCGAAGGCCAACATTGCAGAGCTGATTGATATAACGGAAGAATATATTAATAAGGTAGAAAACGGATCGATCAAGCGGATCTCCGCGTCTCGGGCGCAAATAGGTGACGTGATCAACGTGGCGGTTGGCGAGAAGATCTCGCTTGACGGAATTATTGTTTCCGGCAACGGATTTGCGGATACTTCTGCGATTACCGGAGAAAGTGCGCCGCTGGAGCTTGTGCCCGGCGTGGCGTGTATGTCGGGTAGTGTGCTTGTGGCGGGGGCGGTTTCGCTTCGCGTGACGGAAACCTACGACAATTCTACCGCGAGCAAGCTGAAAAAGGCGATGGAACGGGCGGCTAAGCGCAAATCGCCGACGGAAAAGAGGATTGCGCGGTTTGCTCGTGTATTTACGCCGATGGCCTTCGCCTTTGCCCTTGTGTTGTTTGTGCTTTGTTTGATTTTGTGGGGTGATTTTGCGGAAGCATTGAAGGCGGCATTGATGGTTTTGGTGGTTTCTTGCCCGTGCTCCTTGGTTTTGTCGGTTCCTCTTGCCTATTTTGCCGGCATCGGACGGGCGGCGTCCCGTGGAATCGTATTCCGTGGCGGTCAGGTGATCGATAATGCGGCGTCTCTCGGAACCTTGGTTTTTGACAAAACGGGCACGCTTACCTCCTCGGAGCTTGCTTTTGACGGCGTTTGGATTGCGGATTCTTCGCCTCTGACCCGAGCGCAGGTTCTGGATGTCAGCCGATGCGCACTTGAAAAGAGTCCCCACGCGGCGGCGCGATCCTTCTGCGGCGTTTATCGCGCAAAGAAAAAGTTTTCTGTGAGCGAAGTTGAAAACGTCGGCGGGCGGGGGCTTGTTTGCCTGGTAGATGGCGTCCGCGCGGCCTTTGGCAACCGTGCGCTGCTCTGCGAAGAGGGTATTGAGGTTAAGGATTTTGGCAAAACGGCTATTTACGTGGCGGTTGGCGGTAAGCTTTGCGGTGCGCTGCTATTCAAATCCCGACTGAAGCCCGAGGCGCTGGCGGAAATTGCTCGCGTTCGCAGAAATCACGTGGATCGTATTGTCATCATGAGCGGTGACGCGAAAAAGGCGGTGGAGGAGACCGCGGAAGAGCTTGGTGTGGCGGAATATTATGCGGAGTTGAAGCCGGACGAGAAGCTTTCCGTTCTCGAGAGCATATATGGAGAAGAGAAGAAGCGGAATAAGCGGCGCACAGTCGGTTTTTGCGGCGATGGCTTGAACGATTCTGCCGCCATTGCGAGAGCGGACGTGGGTATTGCTATGGGAAGCGGATCTGCCATTTCCGTAGAAACGGCGGACGTTGTGATCGTGGACGATTCGATCGCTCGCGTAAATGATATGGTCGACATCGCGGAAAGCACCGTTTCCGTGGTCAATCAGAATATTTTCCTGTCTCTTGGCATCAAGCTGTTGGTGGTTTTGATCGGATTGCTGGGTCTGCGCTCTTTGGAGCTTGCTATTATTGCCGACGTTGGTGCGGCTGTCGTTACAGTTTTGAACGCTATGAGAGCGGGAAAAAACGTGTAACGCCCTATATATAATATAGGTAGGGAACTTTCGCGAAAAAGAAAAATAAAATGGGCGCGTGCCGGCCTTTACATTTGGGAGAAAAATCTCAATGAAAGGTTGACTCGCGCCTTTTTGTTTTGTGAGATCTGTGGAGTTGTGCACAATGCACAAAAACGAGGTGAAAAATTCTTTTCAATTCTACAAATTTAATTTTTAAAAAACCTTGCAAAAACAAGAAAGTTATGATATAATTGTAAGGCTTGATATGCGATGAAGCAAGAGGTTGCTGCTGCGGAGACGTCTGTGGCAGGTAATTCTTGTGGAGTATGTCCGTTAACCGGGCGAAAGAATTTCAAAACGCTTTGATGTGCGTTATCAAAGTTCTCCCGGAGTTTGATCCGCAGATGCTGATGATGGGTCAAATTTCCGATTTTTATAAGAGGAACGATGGAACGCGCGGAACGGTGTTGAGGAGTTCGCCCCCATATTAAATCGCACACACGTGTGTAGGGTCATGCAGCCTGAAGCGCGGGTGGCGAAATCTAAAAGGAGGCACGTAAAAACATGGCAGTAAAGGAAAAGATCAGAGTAAGACTCAAGAGCTACGATCACACCCTCATCGACGCTGCGGCTGAGAAGGTTGTTGAAGTTGCTAAGAGAAATGGCGCTGTGGTATCCGGTCCCGTACCGCTTCCCACTGAAAAGGAGATTGTAACCATTCTTCGCGCCGTTCACAAGTACAAGGATAGCCGTGAGCAGTTCGAGCTGCGCACTCACAAGAGACTGATTGATATCATCAAGCCGTCTCAGAAGGTTGTCGATGCACTTATGAACATCGAGCTCCCCGCCGGTGTTGAGATCGAGGTTAAAATCTAACAGTCAAGCACTCGACTGAACATCGCACCCGTCGTAGTCAAGCACGACGCCGCGAAAGCGGTATTTGTCGGTCAAGTTGGCGTAGCCCAAACGCAGGGTAAATCCAAAACGTCAACCAATAACCACAGGAGGAAAAACAAATGAAAAAGGGTATTATCGGTAGAAAAATCGGTATGACTCAGATTTTCGACGAGGTCGGAAACGTCATTCCGGTAACGGTAATCGAGGCAGGCCCCTGCGTAGTAGCGCAGAAGAAGACTGTCGAAAACGACGGCTATGACGCCGTTCAGCTTGGTTTCATGGAAGTTAAGGAAAAGCACATGACCAAGGCTGAGAAAGGTCATTTTGAAAAGGCAGGAGTTGCTTCCAAGAAGCACCTCAAGGAGTTCCGTCTTGATGACTGCTCCGCACTCAACGTTGGCGACATCATTGCAGCCGATACCTTCGCCGCAGGCGATAAGGTCGACATTACAGGCATGACTAAGGGCCGCGGTTACACCGGTGCGATCAAGAGATGGAATCTTCACAAGCTTCAGGCGACTCACGGCGTAGGTCCTATTCACCGTCAGTCCGGTTCTATGGGTGTTATCGACCCTGCAAGAATCTTCAAGAACAAGAAGATGGCCGGTCAGTACGGTAACGAACAGGTTACCATCCTGAATCTTAAGGTTGTTAAGATCGATGCAGAGAAGAACATCATTGCTGTTAAGGGTGCCATCCCCGGTGCCAAGAACGGTATCGTGTTCATCCGCGACTCGGTCAAAGCATAAGCGGAAGGAGGACTAAACAATGCCTAGTGTAAAAGTATTGAACATGGCAGGAAACGAAGTTGGTGAGATCACACTGTCCGACGTTATCTTCGGTGCAGAGGTGAACGGAGCCGTTCTCCATGCCGCAGTCAGAGCGTATCTGATGAATCAGAGACAGGGTACTCAGTCCACTCTTACCCGTACCGAGGTATCGGGCGGCGGTAAGAAGCCCTGGAGACAGAAGGGAACCGGTAGAGCTCGTCAGGGTTCGACCCGTGCTCCTCAGTGGACACATGGTGGCGTTGCTCTTGGCCCGAAGCCCAGAGACTACCGCGTCACGCTGAACAAGAAGACCAAGAGAGCTGCACTTTACAGCGCGCTTTCTGCAAAGGTTGCTGAAGGAAACCTCATCGTTGTTGACGAGATCCAGTGCCCCGAGTTCAAGACCAAGACCGTTGTTAACATGCTCAACGCTCTCGGCGCTTCCAAGAAGGCACTCATCGTTCTTCCCGAGGTTGACAAGACCGTTATCAAGAGCAGCGCAAACATCCCCGGCGTTGTAACCACTCTTTACAACACCATCAATGTTTACGACATCCTGAATGCGGACAAGTTCATCATCTCCAAGGCAGCTGTTGAAAAACTTGAGGAGGTATTCGCGTAATGAAACTTGCACAGGATATCATCATTAAGCCTATCATTACTGAGGCGAGCATGGATATGATCGCAGAGAAGAAGTACACCTTCAAGGTCGCTGAGGATGCTACCAAGCCCGAGATCGCAAAGGCGGTTGAGGAGCTGTTCAAGGTTAACGTTCTGCGCGTTCACACCATCAATATGAAGAAGAAGCCCAAGAGACTCGGCGTTCACTTCGGATACACTTCCGAGTGGAAGAAGGCTATCGTTACCCTGAAGCCTGAATCCAAGACCATCCACTTCTTCCAACGCCTTAACTAAGTAGGAGGTTGATAGAATGCCTACCATTAAGTATAATCCTACGACTCCCTCGCGTAGACATATGGCGGCTCCCAGCTTTGAGGAGATCACCAAGTTTACACCCGAGAAGAGCCTGATCGTAATCAAGAAGAAGCACGCCGGCCGTAACAGCTACGGTAAGATCACTGTTCGTCATCACGGCGGCGGCAACAAGGTTAAGTACAGAATCATCGACTTCAAGCGTCAGAATGAGACTCCCGCTACCGTAGTTGGTGTTGAGTACGACCCCAACAGAAGCGCGTACATCGCACTTCTTCAGGATGATAACGGCAACAAGAGCTATATCATCGCTCCCGTTGGTCTTAAGGACGGTGACAAGGTTTACTCCGGTCCCGAGGCTGATATCAAGCCCGGTAACACCCTTCCTATCGCCAACATCCCCGTTGGTACTATGATCCACAACATCGAGCTTTACCCCGGCAAGGGCGCTCAGCTCGTTCGTTCCGCAGGTGTGTTCGCACAGCTGATCGCAAAGGAGAACGGTGTGGCTCAGGTGAGACTTCCCTCCGGTGAGGTAAGAATCATCCGCCTTGATTGTAAGGCAACCATTGGTCAGGTCGGTAACATCGAGCATGACACTGTTAAGCTCGGTAAGGCAGGTAAGACCAGACACCTGGGTATCCGTCCTACCGTACGCGGTTCCGTTATGAACCCCTGTGATCACCCTCACGGTGGTGGTGAAGGTAAGTCTCCTATCGGACGTCCTTCTCCTGTTACTCCTTGGGGTAAGCCTGCTCTGGGTTATAACACCAGAAACAAGAAGGCGAGAACAGACAAGTTCATCGTAAAGCGCAGAAATGCTAAGTAAGGAGGGAATATAAGATGAGCAGAAGCCTTAAAAAAGCACCTTTTGTTGAAGCAAAGCTTTTTGCACGTGTTGAGGCCATGAACGCAAAGAACGAAAAGAAAGTTCTGAAGACCTGGTCCCGTGCATCTACCATATTCCCGGAATTTGTCGGTCACACGATCGCTGTTCACGACGGCAGAAAGCACGTTCCGGTTTATGTAACCGAGGATATGGTTGGTCACAAGCTCGGTGAGTTTGCACCCACCAGAACCTTTAAGGGCCATGCAGGCTCCAAGACATCCAACAACGGTAAGTAATTGCAAGGAGGAATCATACAAATGGAAGCAAAAGCATATCTGAAGTATGCAAGAATTTCCCCTCGCAAGGTAAAGATCGTTCTCGACCTCATCAGAGGCAAGGATGTTGGAGTTGCAATGGGAATTCTTAAGAATACACCTAAGAGCGCATCTGAGTATCTTATCAAGCTGCTCAAGAGCGCAATCGCAAATGCAGAACACAATTTCAATATGGACGTATCCCGTCTGTATGTTTCTGAGTGCTTTGTTTGCCCGGGCCCCACTCTCAAGAGAATTATGCCCCGTGCAAAGGGAAGCGCAGACAGAATCCTTAAGAGAACCAGCCACGTAACGCTGGCCGTTAAGGAAAGAGACTAAGAGAGGAGGTAAGGCTAAATGGGACAGAAAGTAAATCCGCACGGCCTGCGTGTCGGCGTAATTAAGAACTGGGATTCCAGATGGTTCTCCAAGGATGAGACCTTCGGTGATACCCTTGTATCTGACTACAATATCAGAAAGTACCTTAAGAACGAGCTTAAGGATGCCGGTGTTCCTAAGATCGAGATCGAGCGCGATGGTCACAGAGTTAGAGTGTTCATCCACTGCGCAAAGCCCGGTCTTGTAATCGGACGCGGCGGCTCCGAGATCGAAAAGTATAAGGCAGCTCTTGAAAAGATGGTTGGTATGCCCGTTGTTGTCAACGTTGTTGAGATCAAGCAGCCTGACCTCAATGCTCAGCTTGTAGCTGAGAACGTAGCAAAGCAGCTTGAGGGCCGTGTTGCCTTCAGACGCGCTATGAAGATGGCAATCCGTAACACCATGAGACTTGGTGCTAAGGGTATCAAGATCACTTGCTCCGGCCGTCTTGGCGGTGCAGAAATCGCAAAGGCTGAGCACTATCATGAGGGTACGATCCCGCTTCAGACTATCAGAGCGGACATCGACTACGGCTTCTGGGAAGCAAACACCACCTACGGTAAGATCGGCGTTAAGGTTTGGATCTACCGCGGTGAGGTTCTTTCCGAGGTAAACAGACCCTCCGCAAACGCTCCTCGTGATAACAGAGACCGCAAGAACTTCCGCAGAGATAACAACAATCGCGGCGGTGAGAGACGCGGCAATAACAGGGGCGACAGAACTCCCAGAGAAGGAGGACGCAGAAATGTTAATGCCTAAGAGAGTAAAATACCGTCGCGTACAGCGCGGTAGACTGAAGGGTAAGGCATCTCGTGGAAACACCTTGACCAACGGAAGCTACGGACTTGTTGCTCTTGAGCCCGCATGGATCACCAGCAATCAGATCGAGGCAGCCCGTATTGCAATGACCCGTTACACCCGCCGTGGTGGTAAGGTCTGGATCAAGATTTTCCCCGATAAGCCCATCACCGAGAAGCCCGCTGAGACCCGAATGGGTTCCGGTAAGGGTTCGCCCGAGTACTGGGTAGCAGTAGTGAAGCCCGGACGCATCATGTTCGAGATGGAGGGAGTTGCTCCCGAGATCGCACGTGAGGCTATGCGTCTTGCTTCTCACAAGCTTCCCATCAAGTGCAAGTTTATTATGAAAGAAGAAAACGGGGAGGGTTAAGCTGTGAAGGCAATTGATATTAGAAAAATGACTGCCGAAGAGCTGGAAGCAAAGCTCAAAGAGCTTAAGAGCGAGCTGTTTAATCTCCGCTTTCAGCATGCGATCAACCAGCTTGAGAATCCGCACAAGATCGCGGACGTAAAGAAGGACATCGCACGTGTAATGACCATTCTTCGTGAGAAGAATGCGTAAGGAGGATAGGTCATGACAGAAGAAAGAGCGCTTAGAAAGACCAGAGTGGGACTTGTTGTCAGCAATAAGATGGAAAAAACTGTTGTTATTGCCATCGAGGACAACGTAAAGCATCCCGTTTATGGAAAGATCATCAAGCACACCTTGAAGGTTCATGCACACGACGAGGATAACACCTGTGGCATCGGCGACAAGGTTAAGATTATGGAAACAAGACCTCTCTCCAAGACTAAGAGATGGCGTGTTGTCGAGATAATCGAAAAGGCTAAGTAATCAACAATCGCGAAACAAGTAAATACGTCTAAAATCGTATTGAATTAGGAGGAACGCAAAAGTGATACAGCAACAAACATTAATGAAGGTTGCCGACAACACCGGAGCTAAAGAGCTGATGTGCATTCGCGTACTCGGAGGAACGGGTCGCAGATATGCAAACATCGGTGACGTGGTAGTTGCTTGCGTAAAGAAGGCAGCACCCGGCGGCGTTGTTAAGAAGGGCGAAGTCGTCAAGGCAGTTGTTGTAAGAAGCGTACACGGCATCAAGCGTGCCGACGGTTCCTACATCAAGTTTGACGAGAACTCTGCGGTAATCATCAAGGAAGATAAGACCCCCCGCGGCACTCGTATTTTTGGCCCGGTGGCAAGAGAGCTTCGTGAGAAGGACTATCTGAAGATCCTCTCCCTCGCTCCTGAAGTTCTGTAAGGAGGTACTGGTAATGAATATTAAAACTGGCGATACTGTAGTACTTCTTACAGGTAAGTACGAAGAGAAGAAGGACGCAAACGGCGCAGTTAAGACCCACAAGGTAATCGCAGTTTCCCCCAAGGAGGACAAGGTTATCGTTGAGGGTGTAAACGCTGTCCGCAAGCACGTTAAGGCTCGCAGACAGGGCGAGACCGGTGGCATTGTTGATACCAACGGTGCTATCTACGCGTCCAAGGTTGCTCTTTACTGCGCAAAGTGCGGTAAGGGCGTAAGAGCCGGCCACAAGGTGGTCGACGGTAAGAAGGTTCGTGTCTGCACCAAGTGCGGACAGGAGCTGTAATAAGGAGGTAGTGAACAATGGCAAGACTTAGAGATACGTACAAGGCCGAGATCGCTCCCGCCCTTATGAAGAAGTTTGAGTATTCCAGCGTAATGCAGATCCCCAAGCTTGATAAGATCGTTATCAACGTTGGTGTAGGCGACGCAAAGGATAACTCCAAGGCACTTGATGCCGTTCTGGCTGACATCTCCCTGATCGCAGGCCAGAAAGCGGTTCCCACCTATGCGAAGAAGTCCGTTGCAAACTTCAAGCTCGGTGAGGGCATGAAGATCGGTGCAAAGGTTACTCTTCGTGGTGATAAGATGTACGAGTTCATGGACAGACTGTTCAACTTCGCACTTCCTCGTGTTCGTGACTTCAAGGGAATCAACCCCAATGCTTTCGACGGCCGCGGCAACTATGCCCTTGGTCTGAAGGAGCAGTTGATCTTCCCCGAGATCGAATACGATAAGGTTGAGAAGATCCGCGGTATGGACATCTGCTTCGTAACCACCGCAAAGACCGATGAAGAGGCAAAAGAGCTCCTTACTCTGTTTGGCGCTCCCTTTGCTAACTGATGGAGGTAAAGAACAATGGCAAAGAAATCTATGATTCTTAAGCAGCAGAGAGCCCAGAAGTTCTCTACCCGTGAGTACAACAGATGCAAGATCTGTGGCCGTCCTCACGCTTACCTTCGTAAGTTCGGTATCTGCCGTATCTGCTTCCGTAATCTCGCTTACAAGGGTGAGATTCCCGGTGTAAGAAAGGCAAGCTGGTAATTCAGTTTCCCATTCGGTCAAAATGACCGCTCCAACTATCAGAAGGAAGCGAAATGCTTAACCGCTGATATGCCGCCGAGAAGAATCGGCAGCAAGTATATTAACTTGCATACAGGAGGATAAAAATTATGCAAATGTCAGACGTAATCGCCGATATGCTCACAAGAATCCGCAATGCAAATGATGCAAAGCACGCAACTGTTGACATTCCGGCATCCAACATGAAGAAGTCCATCGCAGATATCCTTGTTGAAGAGGGTTATGTAAAGGGCTATCAGATCGTAGAGAACGGCAACCAGGGTATCATCCGTGTTACCCTTAAGTACACCGAGGGTAAGCAGAAGGTTATCCGCGGTATCCGCCGTGTTTCCAAGCCCGGTCTTCGTATTTACGCAGGCTATGAGGATATGCCCAAGGTTATGAACGGTCTCGGCATCGCTGTCGTTTCCACTTCCAAGGGTATCATGACAGACAAGAAGGCACGCAGCCTTAAGGTTGGCGGCGAAGTCCTTGCATTCGTCTGGTAATTCAGGGGAGGTAAAAGAATATGTCTAGAATTGGTAGAATGCCGATCGCTGTCCCCGCAAACGTTACCGTGACCATTGCTGATGGAAACGTCGTTACCGTTAAGGGACCCCTCGGAACCCTTACTGAGAAGCTGAGCACCAAGCTCACCATCGCTCAGGAGAACAACGAGATCGTTGTTACTCGTCATTCCGAAGAGAAGGAAGACAAGAGCCTTCACGGTCTTTCCCGTGCGCTTATCGCAAACATGGTAGAGGGCGTTACCAACGGTTACTCCAAGACCCTTGAGGTTGTTGGCGTTGGTTACAAGGTAGCAAAGCAGGGCAAGACCCTTCAGCTCTTCCTTGGTCACTCTCTTGTAAACGGTATGCCCCAGGAGAAGTTCCTCATCACCGAGCCCGAGGGAATTACCTTCGAGGTTCCTAACCCCAATACTATCGTTATTAAGGGTTACAACAAGCAGGCGGTTGGACAGATCGCAGCTGTAATCAGAGGCAAGAGACCCCCCGAGCCCTATCATGGTAAGGGTGTTAAGTACTCTGATGAGTATATTCGCCGCAAGGCCGGTAAGACCGGTAAATAATGAAAGGAGTGGACTAAGATGGTTTCTAGAAAAGACAGTAATCTTGTTCGTCTTAAGAGACACAAGAAGATTCGTGCAAGAATTTCCGGTACGCCTGAGCGTCCCCGTCTCGCTGTATACCGTTCCAACGCGAACATCAGCGCACAGATCATTGACGACGTGAATAAGATCACGTTGGTTTCCGCTTCTACTCTCGAGAAGGATTTCGAGGGCAACGGCGGCAACAAGGTAGCAGCAAGACAGGTTGGTAAGACCATCGCTGAGCGTGCTGCTGCAAAGGGTATCACCGAGGTCGTATTTGACAGAGGCGGCTATCTTTATCACGGACGTGTATCGGAGTTGGCTGACGGCGCTCGCGAGGGCGGCCTGAAGTTCTGATCGGGTTTCCCGACAGTCCGGTTTGTACACTGTTCATCACATTGTTTTGAACAAATTTAAGGAGAAAAAACATGGCTAAAAAGTTTAATCCGGCAGAGCATGATCTCAAAGAGCAGCTCGTTGCCCTTAACCGTGTTTCCAAGACCGTTAAAGGTGGTCGTATCGCAAGATTCGCAGCTATCATGGTAGTCGGTGACGGTAACGGTCACGTAGGCTACGGTCTCGGAAAGGCAGCCGAGGTTCCCGAGGCAATCCGCAAGGGAATTGAGGATGCAAAGAAGAATATGATCGAGGTTTCCCTTAAGGGATCCACGATTCCTCACGAGGTTCTCGGTGAGTTTGGCGCAGGTAAGGTTCTTCTCAAGCCCGCCGCTCCCGGTACCGGTATTATCGCAGGTGGTAAGGTACGTATGGTTCTTGAGGCCGCTGGTATCAAGAACATCCGTGCAAAGTGCCTTCGTTCCAACAACCCCGCAAACGTAGTTAAGGCTACCTTTGAGGGTCTCAAGGCTCTTCGTACTGCTGAAGAGGTTGCGAAGATTCGTGACATCAGCGTTGAGCAGGTCAAGGGTTAAGGAGGTTGCAGCATGAAAAAGGTTACTCTTGTAAAAAGCCTGATCGGTTGCAAGCCCAACCAGATCGCAACCGCAAAGTCCCTCGGTCTTGTTAAGATCGGCAATAGCATCGTATGCAACGATGACGCTGTTCTTGCAGGCAAGATCAAGGTTCTTTCCCACCTCGTAAAAGTAGAAAACGTATAAGGAGGAAAGCACAATGAAACTTTTTGAACTTTCTCCCGCAGAAGGCTCTGCAAAGGCCGCATGGCGTAAGGGCAGAGGTCCCGGTTCGGGTAACGGCAAGACCGCCGGAAAGGGTCACAAGGGTCAGAATGCTCGCTCCGGCGGTGGTGTAAGACCCGGATTCGAGGGCGGCCAGCTCCCCTTGTACAGAAAGCATCCTAAGAGAGGCTTTACCAACAGATTTGCAATCAACTACGTAACCGTTAACGTTGATAAGCTCAACGTATTTGAGGACGGCGCAGTTGTTGACGTGAACGTTCTTCTGGAGAAGAGAATCATCCGCAAGACTCTCGACGGTCTTAAGATTCTCGGAACCGGTGAACTCACCAAGAAATTAACTGTTAAGGCAGCGGTCTTCTCCGCAACTGCAAAGGAGAAGATTGAAGCGGCAGGAGGAAAGGCAGAGGTGGTATAAGGATGTTCCAGACGTTAAAGAATGCTTGGAAGATTATGGACCTTCGTAAGAAGCTCCTCTTCACATTGCTTATCGTCCTCCTGTATCGCTTGGGCGCCCAGATTCCCGTTCCCTATATCTCGAGTGCCGTTATCGAGGGTGCAGCAATGCAGTTCTCCGGTATCCTTGAGTATATGGACTTCCTTGCGGGTGGCGCTCTGTCTCAGGCGACTCTGTTCGCCCTTTCCGTCAACCCCTATATTACGGCATCCATCGTAATCCAGCTTCTTACCATCGCTATTCCTGCTCTGGAAAGACTTTCCAAGGAAGGCGAAGAGGGACGCAAGAAGATCAACGCTATCACCAGATACGTTACCATCGGCCTTGCTCTCGTAACCAGCTATGGATATATGAAGCTGCTGAACAGCTATGGCTACTTCACCCACGAGCTGAACGTATTCGAGCAGATCGTTGTTGTTGCATGCTATTGCGCAGGTGCCTCCCTTGTTATGTGGTTGGCAGAAAAGATTAACGAAGTCGGTATCGGAAACGGTATTTCCATGATCCTCTTCGCAAACATCATCTCCAGAGGTCCCGATCTTGTGATGAGCCTTTGGAACATGGTTGTTGGCGGCGACTACCACCTTGTTGTAGGTATCCTTCTTGGTATCCTCTCCATCGCGATCACTCTTGCAGTTGTCGTTCTGGTAGTTCTCGTTACCAACTCGGAGAGAAAAATTCCGATTCAGTACGCAAAGCGTGTTGTCGGTCGTAAGATGTATGGCGGTCAGAACTCCAGCCTGCCCATCAAGATCAACATGACCGGCGTTATGCCTATCATCTTTGCAGGCTCCATCGTTTCGATCCCTGCAACGATCGCAAGCTTTATTCCCAAGAATAAGTTTTTCGCATCCATTGCTGAAAACTTCAGCTACGATTCCTGGTTCTACATTGTAATCTACCTGCTTCTCATCGTAGCATTCTCTTACTTCTATATCATGATCTCTTTCAACCCCGTTGAGGTTGCCAACAACATCAAGAATAACGGTGGCGCGATCCCCGGTGTCCGTACGGGCAGACCTACGGTGGATTTCATCACCAAGATTCTGAACCGCATTACCATGATCGGCGGTATCTTCCTTTGCTTCATCGCAGGATTCCCCATGATCATCAATGCAGCGTTCAATGGCTCCTTCTCCGGAATCGCGTTCGGTGGTTCTTCTCTGCTGATCGTTGTCGGTGTTGCCCTTGAAACGGTACGCGACCTCGAGGCACAGATCACCCTTCGCAACTACAAGGGCTTCCTTGATTAAGGAAAATCCCTTTGGAGGAAAACGATGAATTTGATTTTGATGGGAGCTCCCGGTGCCGGTAAAGGCACGCAAGCGGAGAGAATTTCAGCAAAATGGAACATTCCCGCAATCTCCACGGGTGATATGCTTCGTGCAGCCATCCGCGAGGGCAATGAGCTTGGCCAAGTCGCAAAGACCTATATCGATGCGGGCCAGCTCGTTCCCGACGAGATCGTGATTGGAATCATCAAAGATTATCTTTCATCCGACAAATGCAAGAATGGATTCATACTTGACGGATTCCCCCGTTCCATCGCTCAGGCGGAAGCGCTTGAGGCTATGGCGGTTCGAATCGACGCCGTGCTCAGCATTGAGGTAGCCGATGAGGTTATCGTCGAGCGTATGAGCGGCAGAAGAATGTGCGCCGGTTGCGGCGCCTCCTTCCACGTCAAGTATAATCCCCCTTCAAGCGAAGGCGTTTGCGACAAGTGCGGCAAGAGCCTCTATACCAGAGACGACGATGCGCCGCAGACCGTAACAAAGCGTTTGGAGACCTACCACGTGCAGACCGAGCCCCTGAAGGATTTCTATGAGGCAAGAGGCTTGCTCGTGACGGTAGAAGGACAGGATCAGGTTGACGAAACTACTGCTCTTGTCTTTGCCGCGCTGCAGCGTTTTGAGGTGTAAAGCCGAATGATACAGATTAAAAATCAGGATCAGATAGCCGTTATGAAGGAAGCGGGCCGAATCACGGGCGAAGCATTGCTTGTGGCTCGTGAGCACGTACGCGAGGGTGTGAGCACTTTTGAGCTGGATAAGCTTATCAGAGAGCACATCGAGCGTTCGGGCGCCAAGCCTTCCTTCCTCGGTTATCACGGTTTCCCCGGTTCTGCTTGCATCAGCATCAACGACGAGGTCATCCACGGAATCCCTTCCAAGAAGCGGATCCTGATGGAGGGCGATATCGTCAAGATCGACGTGGGTGCATATTACAAGGGCTTCCACGGCGACAGCGCAAGAACCATTCCGGTAGGTAAGGTGAGCGACGAAGCGACACGCTTGATCGAAGCTACACAAAAGAGCTTCTGGGCAGGCATCGCCAAGGCGCAGTCCGGAAACCGTATCGGAGATATCGGAAACGCTATTGAGAGTTGTGTCCGCGAGTACGGATTCAACGTGGTAAAACGCTATATCGGTCATGGAATCGGACACGAGCTCCACGAATCTCCCGACGTTCCCAATTTCGGAACCGCAGGACGAGGCGTGAGACTGTGTAACGGAATGGCGCTGGCAGTAGAGCCTATGGTTAACGTGGGCACGAGCGAGGTTGTGGATATGGCAGACGGCTGGACGGTGAAAACCGCCGACAAGAGCCTCTCTGCACATTATGAAAACACCATCGTGATCACTGCCGAGGGCGTGCTTGTCCTGACTGAGGTCGAGCGTGGATTATAACAGATTGGAGGGAACGTTGTGCCTAAGGATGACGTAATTGAATTTGAAGGCGTGGTCGTTGAAGCAATGCCCAATGCGACCTTCAAAGTAAAGCTTCCCAATGAGTATGTCGTAACGGCTCATATTTCGGGAAAGCTGAGAATGAACTATATCAAGATTCTGCCCGGTGATAAGGTAACCGTTGAGGTGTCGATCTACGACCCCAGCAAGGGACGTATTACCTGGCGTGCAAAGTAAACCAAACAATGCTAAAGAAAGGAAAGGTATAATAACCAAATGAAAGTTAAACCTTCCGTTAAGAAGATCTGCGAAAAGTGCAAGATCATCAAGAGAAAAGGCAAAGTCATGGTCATCTGCGAGAACCCCAAGCATAAGCAGAAGCAGGGCTAATGACACACATTAACGAACAGAGAGGTGAATAACGAATGGCTCGTATAGCTGGTGTTGACATTCCGAACGCAAAACGCGTTGAAATCGCCCTTACCTATATCTACGGTATCGGACGCAAGAGCGCAAACGATATTCTGGCAAAGACCGGAATCAATCCCGATACCCGTGCAAAGGATCTGACCGAGGAAGAGGTTGCAAAGCTTCGTGACGAGATCGAAAACTCCTACACGGTAGAAGGTGACCTCCGCAGAGACGTTGCTCTTAACATCAAGAGAATGGTTGAGATCAACTGCTACCGCGGTATCAGACACAGAAAAGGTCTTCCCGTAAGAGGTCAGAGAACCAAGACCAATGCAAGAACTCGCAAGGGTCCTGCAAAGACTATCGCAAACAAGAAGAAATAATTAGGAGGGCACAAAGATGGCAAAGGTTGCTGCTAAGAAGGTCATCAAGAAGCGCCGCGAACGCAAGAACATTGAAAAGGGCGCAGTGCATATCAGTTCGACCTTCAACAATACAATTATCACCATTACCGATGTTGATGGAAACGCAATTTCCTGGGCATCTGCTGGTGAGCTTGGCTTCAAGGGCTCCAGAAAGTCCACTCCTTTCGCAGCACAGAGCGCAGCAGAGACTGCAGCAAAGGCAGCAATGGAGCACGGCCTTAAGACCGTTGAAGTTTTCGTAAAGGGTCCTGGCTCGGGACGTGAATCCGCAATCCGTGCACTTGAGACTGTGGGTCTTCAGATCACCATGATCAAGGACGTAACTCCCATTCCTCACAACGGATGCAGACCCCCCAAGCGCAGACGCGTATAATTTTACAGGAGGAATACGAATATGGCAAGATATACAGGTCCCGCATGTAAGCTGTGCCGCAGAGAAGGCACCAAGCTTTACCTGAAGGGCGAGCGTTGCATGACCGGTAAGTGCGCTCTTGATCGTAGAGGTACCGCACCTGGACAGCACGGCGCTGGCAACAAGAAAATGAGAGAGTACGGAAAACAGCTCCGCGAGAAGCAGAAGACCAAGAGATACTACGGTATCCTTGAGAAGCAGTTCCTGAACTACTTCAAGGAAGCAGATCGCAAGGAGGGTATGACCGGTGAGAACCTTCTTACCCTGATCGAGCGCCGTCTGGATAACGTAGTATACAGAATGGGTATGGGCGAGAGCCGCAAGGAGTCCCGTCAGCTTGTTCTTCATGAGCACATCGAGCTCAACGGTAAGAAGGCAAACGTTCCTTCTATCATCGTTAAGGCCGGTGACGTTATCACCGTAAGAGAGAACTTCCGTGACTCCGAGAAGTGCAAGGCACTTGCTGAGTCTATGAAGGATAAGACCGCTCCCAAGTGGCTTGAGGTCAACAAGGATGGTCTTTCCGCAAAGGTTGTAGCTCTTCCCGAGAGAGAAGACATTGACTTCCCCATCGAGGAGCAGCTTATTGTCGAGCTTTATTCCAAGTAATAGCGATATTGCGAAGCATTGTCGGTGTTACTTGCCGTCAAGGCTCGCAGTATAACACGAACCCCGCACAGATATTTGTGTACAAACAAATTTATAACAGGAGGTTTTATTTGGAATGATTGAGATCGAAAAGCCTAATATAACAACGGTTAACCTCAGCGAGGACGGAACCAGCGGTAAGTTTATCGTGGATCCCCTTGAGAGAGGCTACGGAATCACCCTTGGAAACTCGCTGCGCAGAATTCTTCTGAGCTCTCTTCCGGGTGTAGCCGTTACCAGCATTAAGATTGACGGTGTACTGCATGAATTTTCCACCATTCCCGGCGTAAAGGAAGACGTAACTGAGATCGTCCTGAACGTAAAGGGAATTACGGCAAAGCTTCATTGCAGCGCTCCTAAGACGGTTGTAATTGACGTAACGGGTGAGCAGGTTGTTACCGCCGGTGACATCAAGCAGGATTCCGACATCGAGATCCTGAACCCCGATCATCACATTGCAACGGTTGGTGCCAATGAGAGATTCTATATGGAATTGACCTTTGAGCACGGCCGCGGATACGTATCCCAGGAACGCAACAAGCAGAATCACACGATGCTTGCGGGTCAGAATGTATCGGCTCCTATCGGAACCATCTTTACCGACTCGATCTATACGCCCGTATACAACGTAAACTACTCGGTTGAAAACACCCGCGTAGGTAACATTACGGACTATGACAAGCTTACGCTTGAGGTTCTTACCAACGGAACGATTTCCGCAAAAGAAGCGATTTCGCTCGGCGCCAAGATTCTCAACGAGCATCTCAACTTGTTTGTGGATTTGTCTGATGAAGCAAAGAAGGCAGAGATCATGGTGGAACGCGAAGCTGTGAAGAAAGAAAAAGTTCTTGAGATGACCATTGAGGAGCTTGACATGTCTGTACGTAGCTTCAACTGCTTGAAGCGTGCAGGCATTGACACAGTAGAAGACCTGACGAACCGTACCGAGGAGGATATGATTAAGGTAAGAAACCTCGGTAAGAAGTCGCTTGAAGAAGTCATTCAGAAGCTGCACTCGCTTGGCTTGGATCTGAAGTCTGAGGACGAATGATCCCCGTAGTGCACAACTAAAAACGTATTAGCAGAAGGAGGGAATATACAATGCCCGGAACCAGAAAACTTGGCAGAACAACTGCTCATAGAAAAGCAATGCTCCGCGGACTTGTTACGCTTTTGCTTGAGAATGGCAAGGTTGAGACCACTCTCACGAGAGCAAAGGAAGTTCGTTCGGTTGCAGAGAAGATGATCACGCTTGGTAAGAAGAATACTCTTGCAAGCCGCCGTAGCGCACTGGCTTACATCACCAAGGAAGATGTTGTAACCAAGCTCTTCAGCGAGATCGCTCCCAAGTACGAAAAC
Organism: Eubacteriales bacterium; assembly: GCA_045613705.1. Lineage (GTDB taxonomy): Bacteria > Bacillota > Clostridia > Oscillospirales > CAG-272 > RGIG8775. The sequence goes on from JAZLBM010000215.1 coordinate 26,872, forward strand.
CGCAATGGCGGATATACTCAGATCTTTAAGATGGGTCCCCGTAGAGGTGATGCAGCCGAGATGGCTATCATCAAGCTCGTTGACGAGGACGTAAAGACCGAGGCGTAATTGCTTCGATCAACAATATGGGGTTGTCGTTTTTACGGCAACCCCGTGCTTTCGTTTTTACCTTTTTCTATTGCATAAGACGCGGCGTAGCCGCTTTTCATAGAGGAGAAACCATATGCGTACGCAAGTGGCAAAAACAAGAGGGCCGCACGCAAAAGACCTGACGAAGGGCAATCCCTATGCGCTGATCGTTGGCTTTGCGCTTCCGCTTCTCTTGAGCCAGATTTTCCAACAATTATATAACACCGCCGACTCTTTGATCGTAGGGCGGTTTCTTGGTACCGAGGCGCTGGCGGCGGTCAGCTCTTCGGGATCGGTCATCTTTTTATTGACCAGCTTTTTTGATGGCACTGCAATGGGCGCAGGTGTTGTAATTTCCCGCTATTTTGGCGCAGGAGACGATGAACGGGCTTCGCGCGCCATTCACACAACGCTGGCATTCGGCGCAGTGGCGGGCATATTTTTGACCTTTGCGGGCATTCTGTTCACGCCAACGCTTCTAACGTGGATGAATACCGATCCCGACGTTATGCCGAAGGCGGTGGAATATTTCCGCTATTACTTCTGCGGAGCCTTGGCGCTGATCCTGTATAACATCTGCCGCGGTATTATGAGCGCTTTGGGTGACAGTAGACGCCCCTTGTATTATCTGATCTTCTCGTCGGTGCTGAACGTGCTCCTCGACTTACTTTTTGTGGGTGTATTCCACTTCGACGTATGGTCGGCGGCTATCGCAACCGTAATCTCCCAGGTAGCAAGCGTGGTGCTCTGTATGGTGCATCTGGTGCGCCGTGAGGATGCCTTCCGCGTGCATCTTCGCAGAATTCGCTTCCACTTGGATATGCTTGGGGAAATCATCCGCTACGGACTTCCCGCAGGTGTGCAGAACTCGGTGATTGCGCTGGCAAACGTTATGGTACTGTCTCAGATCAATTCCTTTGGTAAGTTTGCGACGGCGGCCTTTGGCTCACACGCCAAGGTGGAGGGCTTTGCCTTTATGCCCATTATCAGCTTCAATATGGCGATAACCACCTTTATCGGGCAGAACCTTGGTGCGAAGCAATACGACCGCGCCAAGAAGGGTGCGCGCTTTGGAATTTGTACCGCCGTGGTGCTGGCTGAAGCGGTTGGACTGATCTATTACTTGCTGGCGCCCCATCTGATCGCTGCTTTTGATAGCACACCCGAGGTCATTGCAATGGGCGTGCAGCAGGCGCGCACAGCCGCACTCTTCTATTGTCTCCTGTCCTTGTCTCATTCGATTGCGGCCGTTTGCCGCGGATCGGGAAGGGCATTCGTCCCTATGCTTGTCATGCTTTCGATATGGTGTGTGTTCCGCATTGCCTATATCCAATTCGTGATGACGCGCTTCGGTGAAATTGAGTACATATATTGGGCATATCCCCTTACGTGGGCTATCAGCTCGGTCATTTATCTATTGTACTATCTTTGCTCCGATTGGACGCATGGATTTGAAAAGAAGCAGAAAAAACAGAAAACGGCATAAGAAAAGCCCCGCTTCCACGGAAGCGGGGCTTGTTTTTGCGAATTATTCGTCGTTCTTTCTTGCCTTGTTAACCATGATGTTAACGAGGATACCAAGGATCAGTGCGCAAGCGGTGGTGGTAAGGGTAACCTTGCCGATAGCAAGTGCCATACCGCCGATACCGGTGATCAGGATAACCGATGCGGTGAAGAGGTTTGCGCTGGACTCAAGATCTACCTTCTGGATCATCTTAAGACCGGATACGGCGATGAAGCCGTACAGGGTGATACAAACGCCGCCCATTACGCAACCGGGAATGGAATCCAGGAATGCTACGAAGGGGGAGATGAAGGAGATCAGCATGGACATAATTGCGGTGGTGGTGATGGTAACAACGGAAGCGTTTCTGGTGATCGCTACGCAACCGACAGACTCACCGTAGGTGGTGTTGGGGCATCCGCCGAAGAGTGCTCCGACGATGGAACCAACGCCGTCACCCAGAAGGGTGCGATGGAGACCGGGCTCCTCAAGCAGGTCGTGCTCGATGATGGAGGAAAGGTTCTTATGGTCAGCAATGTGCTCTGCAAATACAACGAAAGCAACGGGAACGTATGCTACCGCGATGGTGATTACGTAAGACCAGTTGAACTCGTTTACACCCTTGAGTGCCTTCAGGAAGGAGAACTCAGGAAGAGCAACGAAGGTGCTGAGATTTACACCGTCAGCAACGAGAGCCTTGAAGGGAGCGAAGTCAACGATCATAAGGGCGGTGTTGTCAGTAGCCATACCGATGAGGGTAAAGATAAGACCAACAACGTAACCGGACATAATACCGATAATGAAGGGGATCAGCTTTGCCATCTTCTTACCGTAAGTGGAGCAGAGGATAACAACTGCGAGAGTAACAAGTGCGCAGATCAGGGATACCCAAAGGTTGGTGGACATGATGAAGGAACCGTTTCCGTCCTGGGGACCGTAGGAGAATACGTCCTTAACAGCGGCACCCGCAAGGGAAAGTCCGATCAGGGCAACCGTGGGGCCGATAACAACAGGAGGCATAAGCTTGTTGATCCAGTTAACACCGGCAAACTTAACAACGATGGCGATCACAACGTAAACAAGTCCTGCGAAGATGGCACCCAGGAGCAAACCGAAGAAGCCGAGGGTCATCGAGGTTGCGCCTGCGAAAGCGGCCAACATGGGCGGAATGAATGCGAAGGACGAGCCAAGGAAAACGGGGCTGCGGAACTTGGTGAAGAGCTGGTAAATAAGAGTACCTGCACCTGCGCCGAACAGAGCGGCAGATGCGGTCATACCGTTTCCTACGATAGCGGGAACGGCGATGGTAGCCGCCATGATGGCGAGCAGCTGCTGGAATGCGAAGACAAGCATCTGGTTGAATTTGGGCTTGTCATTCACTTGGTAGACCAATTTCATGTTTTTCCTCCTGCTTGCGCAACGTATTGCGCGATATTGAATTATTTATCGAAACGGGTTCTCCCGAATCAACCAAAGAGAAATCTTGCAAAAAAAGAAAACCTTGCCGAAGGACAAGATTTGTTCAACCTGTGCGCGAGGCGCATACTATAAGGATAGAACCTTGCCGTAAAACTTCACTGCCGCTTCCTTTTTTGTTAGTATATCACAAGAGGATGGTATTGTCAATCGGTTTTTTGTGATTTGTGTCGATTTTTGTTTGCCGTGGATAGAGCGGTTCGGGAAAAAGGTGTTGACAAAAAGCGAGAGAGGGGATATAATGAACGTATATCGATTTTGCAGGATATTCGGGAGGAAATTTCTCAATGCCGTCCAATTTGTTACGTGAAATAGAAGCGCGCTTTGACGGATTTTCAAAAGGTCAGAAAAGCATTGCTCAATATATTCTGGAGCACTATGAGAAGGCCGCGTTTATGACGGCGGCACAGCTTGGCAACCTTGCCGCGGTGTCGGAGTCTACCGTCGTCCGTTTTGCGGATGAGCTTGGCTACGCAGGTTATCCTGCTTTGAGAAGGGCCCTTCGCGAGCTTGTACACACCAATCTTACCTCCTTCCAGCGCGTGGAGGTTGCCGATACCATCATTGGCGATAAGGACGTGCTTGAGCAGGTTCTCGTGTCCGACGCGGAGAAGATCCGCAAGACGCTGGATACCATTGACCGTATCGCCTTCAACGATGCGGTGGACAACATCATTTGCGCCAAGCGCATCTATATTATCGGCGTGCGCTCCTCGGCAACGCTGGCAGGATTCTTGCATTATAACCTGCAGATGGTGTTTGACAATCTGACGCTTGTACAGACGACCTCCGGTAACGAAATGCTGGAGCAGATCATGAGAGTGGGAGAGGGCGACGTCGTGATTGCCATCAGCTTCCCTCGCTATTCCAAGCGCATTATCAAGGCGGTAGAGTTTGCCAAGAGCAACGGAGCCGACGTAGTGGCGCTGACCGACCGTGTAACCTCGCCCATCGCCAAGGAAGCGGATCAGCTTCTGACCGCCAACAGCGATATGGCATCTTTTGTTGACTCTTTGGTAGCACCCCTCAGCATTATCAATGCGATCGTTGCCGCGGTCACGAGAAAGAAGAGAGACGAGATCACCGAGCGTCTCAAGAAATTGGAAGAAATCTGGGACGAATACGATGTGTACGATAAATGAAGAATTTGACTGTCGCCACGTGATCGTGATTGGCGGCGGCGCCGCCGGAATGATGGCGGCCGTCAAGGCGGCGGATATGGGGGCGAGAGTCACCCTGCTTGAAAAAAACGATAGAATGGGAAAAAAGCTTCGCATCACGGGTAAGGGAAGATGCAATCTGACCAACGACTGTGAGATCGAAGAGTTTATGAAGAACGTTCCCACCAATCCCCGATTCCTTTACGGTGCCCTGAACCGCTTTTCCCCCGAGGACACCAAGGCCTTTTTTGAGGATCTTGGCGTTCCGCTGAAGACCGAGAGAGGCAAGCGCGTCTTTCCTTGCTCGGATCGGGCGGAGGATATCGTAAGCGCCCTTGTAAAGGCTTGCCGCGAGCGCGGTGTGAGGTTCGTTCAGAAAAACGTGACCGGCCTTCTCGAGGAGAACGGTGCCGTCGTCGGTGTGCGCGCGGGAGACGAGACCTTCCGCGGTGATGCCGTGATCGTTTGTACCGGCGGCGCGTCTTACCGACAGACGGGCTCTGACGGTGCAGGCTACCGATTTGCCAAGCAAATGGGTCTTACGGTTACGCCCATTATTCCGTCCCTTGTGCCTCTTGTGTCGGGCGACAAATGGTGCCCCCGGATGCAGGGACTTTCCCTGAAGAATGTTTCTATGGAAATTTACGATAAAGAAGCAAAGAAGACGGTATTTACTGATTTCGGTGAGATGATGTTTACCCATTTCGGCATTACCGGCCCCCTTGTGCTTTCCGCCTCGGCACACCTCCTTGACGTGGATTCGGGCAAATACGAGGCGCGCATCGACCTCAAGCCCGCGCTTGATGAGAAAACCCTGGATGCTCGATTGCTTCAGGACTTTGCTATGTTTGCCAATCGGGATTTTGCCAATGCGCTGGATCGCCTGTTGCCGCAGAAAATGATCCCCGTGATCATTGCCCGTTCCGGCATTGATCCTCACAAAAAGGTCAATTCTGTTACAAAAGAGGAGAGACAAAGCCTTTGTCACCTTCTCAAGTGCTTCTCCGTATCCATAGATGGCTTCCGTCCCATCAATGAGGCTATCATTACCAAGGGCGGCGTGGACGTGAAGCAGATCCGTCCCGGCACCATGAATGCCAAGGGCATCCCGGGTCTGTATTTTGCAGGCGAGGTGCTTGACGTGGATGCTTATACGGGCGGCTTCAATCTTCAGATCGCATTTTCTACCGCCGTTGTGGCAGGCGAAAGCGCCGCCATCGGCGACGAATGATAAGGAGTACCTATGAAATTTCAGTTTCTCGGAACGGCGGCGGCCGAAGGAATCCCCGCGTTCTTCTGTAATTGCGAACGATGCGTGCGCTCCCGCGAGATCGGGGGAAGGGCACTTCGTACCCGCTCTCAGGCGATTATCGACGATACGCTTTTACTGGATTTTCCGTCCGACACGTTGGCACATACTTACCATTGCAATATCGACCTTTTGAAGGTCGCGCATTGCTTTATTACCCACACCCACGAAGACCATCTGTACCCTGAGGATCTGGCCAATCTCCGTCCCGGTTTCGGTCATACGCCCGATGGGTGGCACTTGAATTTTTACGGCTCCGAAAAGGTATCGGAAAAGGTAACGCCTGTGCTTGGAGGAAAGATAGCCGAGATGAATATCGCCTCCTTCCATACACTTTCTCCCTTCGAGACGGTGGTGGCGGGAAAATATACCGTGACGGCGCTTCCCGGCCGACACGCCTCCTATTCGGGACCTCTTTTCTATATGATCTTTGACGGAGAGAAGAGAGTGCTCTACGCCCACGATACCCATTATTTTATGGACGAGGTGTGGGAGTATTTTGAGAGAGAAAAGCCCCGTTTTGATATGGTTTCTCTGGATTGCACCAACGCTTGCTTGCCCTTGACCTACGTGGGTCATATGGGACTTGCCGAGAACGTGCAGGTTCGCGCAAGAATGCTTGAAATGGGTCTTGCGGACGACAAAACGGTATTTGTCTGTAACCATTTTTCTCATAACGGCACGAGCGTCGTGTACGACGATTTCGTTCCGCTTGCCGCCGCCGAGGGCTTCCTCGTTTCGTATGACGGCATGATTCTGAACGTATAAAGGAGTTATTTATGTTTAAGATCGCAATTGACGGCCCCAGCGGCGCAGGCAAAAGCAGCATCGCAAAGGCCCTCGCAAAGCATATGGGCATCGTTTACGTGGATACGGGCGCACTGTACCGCACCATCGGCTATTACGTTCGCAGTAAGGGCGTAAATCCCAAGGACGGAGAGGGTGTGACCCAACTTTTGCCCGAGATCCGTATTGAGGTGAAGTACGAAAACGGCTCTCAGTACGTGTACCTGAACGGTGAAAATCTCGGCGACAGAATCCGCGAGCCCGAAATCTCTATGTACGCCTCCGCCGTTTCGGCCATTCCCACCGTCCGCGAGTTCCTCTTGGAGACCCAGCGCTCCATCGCCCGCACCAACAGCGTGGTTATGGACGGACGCGACATCGGTACGGTGATCCTTCCCGACGCCGAGGTCAAGATCTTCCTGACCGCCTCTGACGAGTGCCGCGCTATGCGCCGTTGCCTTGAGCTGAAGGAGAAGGGGATGGAGACCTCCTACGAAGAGGTTCTTGCCGATATGCGCGAGCGTGATCATAACGATAAGAATCGCGCCGTGGCACCTGCCGTTCCCGCACCCGACGCCGTCTTCCTTGATAACTCCGGTTATACCGTGGAGGAAACCTTGGCAGAGGCTATGAAGATCATTAACGGAAAGCTGGCGAATCTCTGATGAAACGTAGAAGCGATACTAAATTTCACCGATTTATTTGTTTCGCCTTTTCCCCCTTGTTCTACGGACTCTATCGCCTTCGCGTGATCGGTCGCGAGAACGAGCCAAAGAAGGGAAGCTATCTGGTTTGCTCCAACCACATTTCTGCCGTGGATCCCATTCTCATCACCGCCGCGCTTAAGCGCCAGGTGTACTTTATGGGAAAGAAGGAGCTTTTTAAGATCCCGCTTTTGTCCTCGCTGATCCGTGCCCTCGGTGCTTTTCCCGTGGACAGACGTGGCGGTGACGTAAGCGCGGTCAAGCATTCCATCGCACTTTTGAAGGAAGGCAAATGTGTGGGTCTTTTCCCCCAGGGAACCCGACAGCCCGGTAAGGATCCTCGCGACACCTCGGTTCGTAACGGCGCCGCGATGATCGCCTATCACGCGGATACCACCGTTCTTCCCGTGTTTATTTACCGTAAGGATCATACCCCCAAGCTGTTCCGAAAGACTACCGTTGCCATTGGCAAGCCCATTCCTTTCTCCGAGTTTGGCTACGATCCCGAGGCGAAGGGCGAGTACAATCGTATCTCTGCGGAGATCTTCGACCGAATTTGCGAGCTTGGTGAGGAGGCAAAGGCATGGCGGAAGTAAGAGTGGCGGAAAACGCGGGCTTTTGCTTTGGCGTCAAGCTTGCGGCAGATAAGATCGAGGAAGCACTGAAAAGGGGAGAGAAGACGCGCATTTTTACGCTTGGACATCTGATCCACAATGCCGTGTATAACGAGCGGCTTGCCGCGGCAGGTGTTTATGCCGTGACCTTGGAGGAGATCGCTAAGATCGCCCCCACGGCAACTGCGGAGCGCCCCGTGTGCCTTTTCATTCGTGCCCACGGAATCCCCGTGGAGACCGAGGAGCGTCTTATGGCGCTCTGTCGGGAGAATCCTCATTTCTCCTTCGAGGATTGCACCTGCCCCCACGTGAAGAAGATCCATCGCATCGCCCGTGAGCATGCGAGCGAGGATGCCAGATTCATCCTCTTCGGTGATGAATTGCATCCCGAGGTGATCGGAATCATGAGCTATTTTGACGGCGAAAAATACGTTTTCGAGAGCCCGGCCCATTTTGCGGAAGCGGTGGAAAAAGGCGAGTTGTGCAACTTGGACAAGAAAACTTCGATTTTTGCCCTTCAAACCACTTATAATTTGTCGAAGTGGAAAAAAACACAAGAAATTCTCAAAAAGTACTGTACAAACCCGTTAATTTTTGATACAATATGTAATGTTACGGAAAAAAGACAGCTTGAAGCCGAAGGGCTGGCACGAGAGAGCGACGCTATGATCGTGGTGGGCGGAAAAGAAAGCTCCAACACCGCGAAGCTGGCAGATATCTGCCGCGGGCAATGCCCCGATACCGTTCTTATCGAGTCACTGTCGGAATTGAGTCTGCTTGATCCGAACAGATATACCCACAAGAAAGTGGGAATTGTCGCAGGGGCATCGACCCCGAGCGACATAATAGAGGAGGTTTACAAAAAAATGAGTGAACAAGAAAACTTTGCTCAAATGCTCGAGGAATCATTCAAAACTTTAAATACAGGAGACACCGTTACCGGAATCGTAACTCGCGTTACCGATACCGAGCTGCAGCTTGATCTGGGCACGAAAGTGACCGGAATCATCAAGTCCGAGCAGATCACCGACGATACTTCTGTAAAGCTTACCGAGCAGTTCAAGGTAGGCGACAGCGTAGACGCATTCGTTATCCGCGTAAGCGATATCGAGGGCGTAGCAGAGCTTTCCAAGAAGCGTGTTGACGCAGACAAGAACTGGGTCAAGATCGTTGAGGCAAGCCAGAACGGCGATGTCCTTGAGGGCAAGATCACTTCCGTCGTAAAGGGCGGTCTGGTTGCTATCGTGGATTCCGTTCGCGTATTCATCCCCGCAGCACATTCCGGCGTTCCGCGTGACGGCGATCTTTCTGCTCTTGTTGGTACTACCGCAAAGCTGAAGGTGATCGAGGTCAAGGACTTCGGCAAGAAGGCTGTTGGCTCCATCCGTGTTGTCAAGAGAGAAGAGCAGCGCGCAATGGAGGCTGAGTTCTGGGCAACCATCGAGGAAGGCAAGCAGTACACCGGTGTTGTTAAGAGCATGACCAGCTACGGCGCGTTCGTAGATCTTGGCGGCGTTGACGGCATGGTACACGCAACCGAGCTTTCCTGGAAGCGTATTAAGAATCCTGCAGAGGTCGTTGCTATCGGCGACGTTATCACTGTATTCGTTAAGAGCTTTGACGCTGAGAAGAAGCGCATCTCTCTTGGCTACAAGACCGAGGAGTCCAATCCTTGGACGATCTTCAAGAATACATACATCGTAGGCGACGTTGTTTCCGTTAAGATCGTAAACATGATGCCCTTCGGTGCATTCGCAGAGATCGTAGACGGCGTTGACGGTCTGATCCACATTTCTCAGATCGCGCAGAAGCGCATCGAGAAGCCCGCTGACGTTCTTGAGATCGGTCAGGTTGTGGATGCAAAGATCATCGAGATCGACGATGAGAAGCAGAAGGTCAGCCTTTCCATCCGCGTGCTTCTTGACGAGGCACAGGCAGCTGACGAGGCTATGCCTGAGGATTATGCTGACGAGGCTCCCGTTGAGGAGACTGCAGACGCTGAATAATTCGAGCGCAAGACGCTCTCCTTCGGGAGGGCGTCTTTTTTTGCGGAAAAAGCAAAAAAAGCATTGCGCTTTCGGGGAATCTGCGGTATAATATGGTATCAACAAAAGTAGAGGTAACAGTAAAATGCTTGACACTATAAAAATGCAGGCCGAAAAGGCCGTGCGCGAGCTTATCGAGATCGCGGCACTGAAAAAGGGCGACCTTCTTGTCATCGGATGCTCCTCCTCGGAGATCGTGGGCGAGCACATCGGCAAGGGCTCCAGCCTTGAGGCGGCGCGCGCCGTCTTTGACGGAATCTATCCCGTGCTTCGCGAGAAGGGGATCTATCTTGCCGCGCAATGCTGTGAGCACCTGAACCGCGCCCTTATCGTAGAAAATGAATACGCGGAGGCTCACGGTCTTGAGGTGGTAACCGTAAGACCTATGCCCAAGGCAGGCGGCTCCTTTGCTACCACCGCCTACGAGACCTTCGATAGCCCCGTGGCGGTAGAAGCGGTTTTTGCAAACGCCGGCATCGACATCGGCGGAACGCTGATCGGTATGCATCTGCGCCGCGTGGCGGTGCCTGTCCGACTGACAGTCAAAAAGATCGGCGAGGCCAATATTTTGTGCGCGAGAACCCGCCCCAAATTCATTGGCGGCGCCCGCGCGGTCTATCCCGAAAATATGTCATAAAAACGGCAATAAAATTGTCGAATTTATGTGAAAAATGTGAGTGAATTTCTATTGACATTTCGAGTGTAAAGTGCTATTATATTCCTGTTTTGTTTTTACCATTATCAGAAAGGTGTTATTACCATGGAAATTCTTTTAAGTATAGCAATTGCCCTCATGGCAGGTCTTATGATGACCCGTGTGATCAAGCCCCTCGGCCTTCCCGCCGTTACCGGCTATCTGATCGCCGGTGTTCTGATCGGCCCCTTCTGCCTCGGACTTCTGGGCGTTGAGGGAATCGGATTCCCCACGATGGAGTACGTAGGCCGCTTCGGCGTCATCGCCGACGTAGCGCTTGGCTTCATTGCCTTCTCGATCGGTAACGAGTTCCGCGTTTCTCAGCTGAAGCAGATCGGAAAGCAGGCAACCGTGATCGCCATCTTCCAGGCAGTTACGGCCACCGTTCTCGTTGATATCGCGCTTTGCAGCCTCAGCCTGATCCTTGGCGAGGATAAGCTTCCTATGAGCGTTGCCATTACCCTCGGTGCGATCGCCACCGCGACGGCGCCCGCCGCAACCCTGATGGTTGTCCGCCAGTATAAGGCAAAGGGTAAGCTTACCGATATCCTTCTTCCTATCGTTGCTCTTGACGACGCCGTAGGTCTTGTTGTGTTTGCCGTATCCTTTGGTATTGCAAAGGGTATGCAGAGCGGCGAGATCAGCTTGATCTCGGTTATTGTCAACCCCATCGTTGAGATCGTTGCATCTCTCGGCCTCGGTATGGCTATGGGCTTCCTCTTCTCTGAGGTTGAGAAGCTGTTCCACTCCCGAAGCAAGCGTCTTTCGGTTTCGGTAATGTTCGTTATCGCAACCGTTGCCATTACGATGCTTCACTTCAACGTCGGCCCCGTAGCAGTCGGCTTCTCGCCTCTGCTTGCTTGCATGATGCTGGGCACCGTGTTCTGCAACGTCTGCGAATCCTCGGAGGAGCTGATGGACAGAGTCGACAGATGGACGACCCCCTTGTTCGTTCTGTTCTTCGTTATCAGCGGCGCCGAGCTTGAGCTTGACGTCTTTACAGACATCGTTATCGTGGGGATCGGCGTGGTTTACATTCTGTTCCGCTCCCTTGGTAAGTACTTCGGCTCTTACGCCAGCGCCAAGTTCATGAAGTGTGACGATAATATTGTGAAGAACCTTGGTATCACGCTTCTGCCTCAGGCGGGCGTGGCGCTTGGTATGTCGGTTACGGCTATGCAGCTGGGCGGCTATGCGGGCGGACTGATCCGCAACATCGTTCTGTTCTCGGTTCTGATCTACGAGCTGGTTGGCCCTATGCTGACCAAGATGGCATTGACCAGAGCAGGGGAGATCATTCCTCACGAGCGCAAGTCCTCGAAGGTCCTCAATATCGACCGTCAGCAATAAAAAGAAAAGACGCCCTTTGCGGCGTCTTTTTTTCTTGACAAAGAGAATTTGAATGTGATATAATGAGAAAAATGACGTTGGAGGAAAAGATGAAACCTCGCAGAAATCTTATCCTGTTTTTACTGATATGCGTTCTCGCGCTCCTGTCTGCTTGCGGCGACGCGCCCGATACGGAGGTCCTCGCTCCCGAAACGGAAAGCGGAACGGAAAGCGAGACGGAAGGCGCGCCTGAAGAAGGCACCCACACCCACGAGTTTACGCTGACGGAAACGGTTGCGGGAACCTGCCTTGAGCAGGGCTATGACCGCTACGACTGTAGCTGCGGTATGTCCTATAAATCCTTGATCGTTTCGGCTCACAGCTATAAGGAGGTCAAGGACGTGACGGGCGAGTATACCAAGCGCGAATGCACGGCGTGCGGCGATTATAAGATCGTTCGCAACCAGACCTATTTGTACAATATCGATTTTGAAAACGCCACCTCCGCCAAGGACGCGGCCAATCAGCCTCCCAACCTGGAGTTTTACGTGTCTGCGGGTGAGGAAATGACCCTTGAGAAGGACGAGAACGGATCGTATATGACCATTGTCGCCAGCAATTACTACGTCCGCGATAAGTCGGGCGTGTTCGCAAGCGGCGAGA
>JAZLBM010000216.1:0-2214 GCA_045613705.1 Eubacteriales bacterium
TTAAAGAAGGTCTTGCGGGCGTTCGTGAATCATATAAGACCGCTAAGAACGAGACGCAGTATCGCGCGCTCAAGGAATTTCAGGACAAGGATCTTTCGATGACCAAAAAGGAACTGAAGACTTTGGATGCCATCGTTAAAAATACGCCTCCTGCGCTTGTAAGAATATGGGATTCCGCGCGTCAGACCGAAAAGGAAGCCTATGAACGTGCGGGTCAGGCATATGAAGCATACGATCACATAAGAGAACGAGAAAACGCAAGGCTTGCTCGTTTCAATGAGAGGAAGCAGCTGGACCTCGGAGATAAGATACACAAGCCCGTGGAAAAGACAGAAACGGTCCGCGAGACTTCCGTAAAGGAAAAAGAGATCGAAAAGGAACAGAAAGTTCAAGAAAGCCCCGATCTCGAAAAATAATACTCAAAGGATAACTTCCAATGAAAAATAACAAAAAATCAGAAGGAATAGGAGCAAAGCTGGCATCATTAGGTATCCGTGCGGGAATCGGACTTGCCATTTCCCTTGGATTGGCGCTTGTGGGCGTGATACTTGTCTGCGGCACGTTTGTATTTAAGCCGTGGATGATCGCATCACTGATAATATTTGTAATATCCTTGCTGTCGATCATATTATCCGACCTGCTAACCCTGTTATCTGCCGCATTGAATAAGGTTTTGATGACCGTATATTCATTTGCCATTGTGGGTGCTATCTTTTCTCTTTTAACTTACGCTATCATATCTTCGAAATTTAATTTTGAGGATATGAACTGGCAAAGAATTTTCACAAGCTTTGCCGGTGACAAATTGTTTTATACCATATTTGCACTTTTCGCCATTGCCCTTGTAGTAGGGTATTACGGATTTGTAAACCGAGCTGAGCTTGGCGACCTTATATCATCGTTTACAGGCGGCAAGGGTAAGCTCAATCAGGTTGAGGCAAACCTTGAAAACTCACGTTGGATAACCGATGCGGAACGAGACAAAATATTCACGTCATGCAAATACAGCGACCTTGACGGTATGAAAAAGGACGGCGTGCCGATCCGCGCCCTGTTTGACGGTAAGGGAGATATGAAGATCACCTTCAATTCTCCCTGCCACGGACTGATCATCGGTAGTACGGGTTCAGGTAAAACGACCACCTTTATTAACCCGATGATCCAGCTTCTCGGCGCATCGGGCGCAGGCTCGTCTATGATCATGACCGACCCTAAGGGTGAGCTTTTCTCACTGCATTCAAAGTTCCTCAAGGACAGAGGCTATGACGTAAAGGTGCTTGACCTTCGCGATGCTTACCACTCATACAGATGGAACCCCTTAGAGCCGCTTTGGGACGCTTATCAGGAATATCTCGGTGCGGAGCGCGCAGCTTTTCAGCACGAGTATGAAAACGTAGAGGAAAGCGGACTTGCTCTCACAGCAAAGCCCGAGGAATACGGCGACGTTTGGTTTGAGTTCAGGGGGAAGGCGTACACCGATATGGATCGCCTTGTAAATGAAGTGAAGATCTTCCGCACACAGACCTTTGACGAGATGTACGAGGATATGAACGACCTTGTAAGTGTTCTCGTTCCCGTTCAGAATCAGAACGATCCTATGTGGGAAAAGGGCGCAAGATCGATCACCATGGGCGTTCTTCTTGCAATGCTGGAAGATAGCGCCGATCCCAGGCTTGGAATGACAAAGGAAAAGTTCAATCTGTTCAACGCATCGAAAATATTACAGAATTCCAACGATGAATACCGTGAGCTTCGCGAGTATTTTCAAGGAAGAGATCCCCTGTCCAAGGCGGTGGCGGTTTCCAAGCAGGTGCTTGACGCCCCCGATAAGACTCGTTCGTCCTATATGAGCGTTCTTCTTGAAAAGCTCTCGATATTCAACGATACGGGAATATGCGCGCTGACCAGCTCATCGGATTTCAAAACGTCCGATCTTGCAGAGCGTCCTACGGCGCTTTTCGTCAAGATACCCGACGAGAAGGATACGAGACACGGTCTGGCATCCATATTTCTCACTAACGTTTACAAATCGCTTATCAAGGTGGCATCGTCCTATGAGGATCTATCGCTACCGAGAAACGTATACTACATACTTGACGAGTTCGGTAATATGCCGAAGATCGAAAAGTTTGATAAGATGATCACCGTCGGACGAAGCCGAAAGATCTGGTTCAACATGGTGGTGCAGTCCTACGTACAGCTCAACAACGTTTA
>JAZLBM010000217.1:0-2340 GCA_045613705.1 Eubacteriales bacterium
CCGCCGAAGAGCCGCGCGCCGAGGCGCGTGAAGGGATACAGAAGCTCCGCGGGCAGGCGCATATCGCGGATCACCTTCTTCACGATGGCACGGGTGGAGGTGTAGCCGCAATCGGCAAGGATACCCACCACGTTTTTGGGAAGAGGGAGATCGGAGCAGCCAAGCACCGTGGCGGCGCCCATGCAAATGCCCGTCAGCATGACCTTGGCGTCGGGGTCGATCTCGCGGAGGATGAAATCCAGCCACGAAAGGCAATCGCGCCCCTCAAAAAGACCGAAGGTGATCACGTGACCCTCGCTTGTGCCGCTTGCGCGGTGGTCGATGATAAAGGCGTTGTGCCCCATCAAAAAGCATCGCTCAATACCGCCCGACAGATCGCGTCTGCCGCTTCCGCGGTAGCCGTGAAGCATCAGCTCAATGGGCGCGCCCTTGGAAAACTCGTAGTATCTGCCGCGGAGGGTCAGTCCGTCAAAGGATTTTATCGACACCTCGCGATAGGGGGTGGCGTCCGCCTTTTTGATATATTCCACCATAATATCGCGGTAGGGTTCATACACCTCGCCCTCGGGAATGGGATACTGCTCTTCCTTCTCGCGTCGGGAGGCGTAAAATACCTTATAAAAACAAATATACGCCGTCAAAAGCACGGCCGAAGCCAAAAAGGCCGCCGCGCCGAGAGTCCACCAAGCTGCCGTCATATACGCTACCTCTTTTCCATGTTATCCCCTCCATTCTACCACCGATCCTGCAATTTTTCAACTTTTTTTGCAAATTTTGTACTTTTTATTGCTTTTTTGTTAAGAATCTTGTATAATGGATGAGATATTATTACTTTGGAGTGTATGCTATGAACGTAGACGTGAATTACAAAAACCCCAAGCATTACAATACCGCAAAATATCCCATTCGTCAGCCCTGGTACCTGATGCTCCTGATTTGGGTACTGTCCAAGATCATGCTGATCGGCAAAAAATACAAGGTGGAAAAGATCAATATGGAGGGACTCAAGCCTCCTTATATGGTGCTTTCCAATCATATGTATTTCGTGGATTTCGAGCTTGCGGCTATGGCCACCTTCCCTCACAGGGTCAACAACGTTGTCAATATTGACGGCTACTACCGCCGCCCCTGGCTGATGGAATGGATCGGTTCCATCGGTACCCGCAAGTTCACCATGGATCTTCATCTGATCCGCTCGATCAAGAAGGTTCTGCAGCGCGGTGACATCCTTTGTATGTACCCCGAGGCGCGCTATTCCCCCTGCGGTATCCGCTCCTATATCCCCGATTCGGTGGGTATGCTGGTCAAGCGCAACCGCGTGCCCGTGGTGGCCATCGTGCATCACGGCAACCATCTGATGACCCCCTTCTGGAACTTCCGCAAGCCCCGCAAGGTGCCCCTTCATACCACCGCCACACAGATCCTCACCGTAGAGCAGATCGACGCCATGACCGCGGAGGAGATCAACGCCAAGCTTCGCGAGGCGCTGGATTACGACGAGTACCGCTACCAAAAGGAAAACGGCATCCTCATTAAGGAGCCCTATCGCGCAGAGGGTATTCACAAGATCCTTTACCAGTGCCCTCATTGTCTGGCAGAGTCCAAGATGGCTTCCCGCGGCACCGAGCTCTTCTGCACCGAATGCGGCAAGCGCTGGAATCTGGAGGAGGACGGCAGCCTCAGAGCGCTTGAGGGCGAGACCGAATTCTCTCACGTGCCCGATTGGTTCCTTTGGGAGCGCGAGCAGGTGAAAGCCCAGATCGAGCGAGGCGAGTATTCCTTTGAGGACGAGGTGGAGGTCTATTCCCTGCCCCGCTGCTGGCGATTTGAGAAGCTGGGCGCCGCCAAGCTCCGCCATAACCCCACGGAGGGCTTCGTGCTGGACGGTGAGCACAACGGTGCCGCCTATCACATCCAGCGCACGCCTATGCAGACCAACAGCCTGCATATCGAGTACGATTATTGCTACATCAAGCCCTTTGACTGTGTGGATATTTCCACCGAAAACGATTCCTTCTATTGCTATCCCAAGAACAAGAACGACGTGGTAACGAAGCTTGCTTTCGCCACCGAGATCATCTACGAGATGCACGAGCACGAGGCTCGCCGCCGCAAGGCCGATCAGAAGAAGGAAAAAGCAAAAGCTGAATAATAAGAGAAAAGGCTCGGATTCCCGAGCCTTTTTTGTTTGTCTGAGAGGTTCAAATTTTGATTTATCGGCATGTTCGCAGTCGCTCTGTAAGGCTCCCTCCGGGAGGGAGCTGGCGCGGAACGCGACTGAGGGAGCCCGCGCAACAAAATCTTTTGCGCCTTGATATGGCAAGTGCTAATCGCGCATCT
>JAZLBM010000218.1:0-2891 GCA_045613705.1 Eubacteriales bacterium
GATGATCTTACCGGTACCACGGCAAGAATCACAGGTAACGGTAGACTGGAACTGCATACCGCCCATTCTCTGAACGACGCGTCTCTGTCCACTGCCTCCACAAGCGCTACACGTCTCGGGACTTGTACCCTTGGCAGCGCCGCTTCCCGCGCAATCGGGACACTTCTGTATTCTATTATAAGAAATATCCTTTTTTACGCCAAAAGCCGCTTCCTCAAAGGTGATGGTTACGGTAGCACCGATGTCATCTCCGCGACGAGGTCCGTTTCGACGCGCGCCTGCGCCGGCACTTGCACCGCCAAAGCCGCCACCGAAGATATTTCCGAATATATCACCAAGATCTCCGAAATCAAAGCCGCCAAAGCCGCCGTCGAAGCCGCCACCCATTCCGCCTTGCTCAAAAGCCGCATGACCGAACTGGTCGTATTGTGCGCGCTTTTGCGAGTCGGAAAGGATCGCATACGCTTCATTGACCTCCTTGAACTTCATCTCAGCTTCCTGATCGCCGGGATTCATATCGGGGTGATATTTTTTCGCGAGGGATCGATATGCCTTTTTGATAGTCGCTTCATCCGCGCCCTTGCTGATACCGAGCACCTCGTAATAGTCTCTTTTTTCTGCCATTTTGACCGTTCCTTTTATGCCTTACAAAACGACTCTGTGGGAAAGGTATTGCCTTTCCCACGGAATCATATTCTTTTAGCCCTGTGTTTTATCTTCGTAATCCGCGTTGTAATAGGTGGAGTCACCGTTCTGCTGAGCACCGCCCATATCGGGGCCTGCGCCCTGTGCACCGCTCTGCTTATACAGCTTTTCGGAAAGCGCGTAGAACGCCTTCTCAAGAGCCTCGGTGTCTGCCTTGATGGCCGCGGTGTCGCCGCCCTTCAGGGTCTCGCGAAGCTTCTCGATAGCCGCCTTCACGTCTGCCTTATCATCCTCGGGGATCTTATCGCCGATCTCGCCAAGAGTCTTCTCGCTTTGGAAGATGAGAGTTTCTGCGTGATTCTTAGTGTCAACCGCTTCCTTCTGCTTCTTGTCTTCCTCCGCAAACTTCTCGGCCTCTCTTACGGCCTTGTCAATGTCTTCCTGAGACATATTGGTGGAAGAGGTGATGGTGATATGGGTTTCCTTGCCGGTTCCCTTATCCATTGCGGTTACGTTTACGATACCGTTTGCGTCGATATCGAAGGTTACCCCGATCTGAGGAACACCACGGGGAGCCGCAGGAATGCCGTCGAGGCTGAAGCGACCAAGAGTGGTGTTGCCTGCCGCCATCTCACGCTCACCCTGAAGAACGTGAATCTCAACGGAGGTCTGGCTATCAGCTGCCGTGGAGAATACCTGGCTCTTCTTTACGGGGATGGTGGTGTTGCGGTCAATGATTCTGGTGAATACGCCGCCGAGGGTCTCGATACCGAGGGACAGAGGCGTAACGTCAAGAAGAAGCAGATCCTTTACGTCGCCGCCAAGAACGCCGCCCTGAATAGCCGCACCAAGCGCAACGCACTCGTCGGGGTTGATGCCCTTGAAGGGATCCTTGCCGATGAACTTTTTAACTGCTTCCTGAACGGCGGGAATTCTGGTAGAACCACCCACGAGGAGAACCTTGTCGATCTGAGATGCGCTAACACCTGCATCGGAAAGAACCTGACGGGTGGGCTTCATGGTAGCGTCTACGAGATCTGCGGTAATGCGATCGAACTCAGCTCTGGTGAGGGTCGCGTCAAAGTGGAGAGGTCCGTTTGCATTTGCGGTAATGAAGGGCAGATTGATATTGCTGCTGGACATACCGGAAAGCTCGATCTTTGCCTTCTCTGCGGCCTCCTTCAATCTCTGAAGAACCATCTTGTCGTTGCGAAGGTCAATGCCGTTCTCGGCCTTGAACTTGTCAGCCATCCAGTCGATAACTCTCTGGTCGAAGTCGTCGCCACCCAGCTTGTTGTTACCTGCGGTTGCAAGAACCTCAAATACGCCGTCAGAGATCTCGAGCAGAGATACGTCAAAGGTACCGCCGCCAAGGTCGAATACCATGATCTTCTGATCGGTTTCCTTATCCATACCGTATGCAAGAGCGGCCGCGGTGGGCTCGTTGATAATTCTCTTCACCTCAAGACCTGCGATCTTACCCGCGTCCTTGGTAGCCTGTCTCTGCGCATCGGAGAAGTAAGCGGGAACGGTGATGACCGCCTCGGTTACGGAGGTTCCAAGATAAGCCTCGGCATCCGCCTTCAGCTTCTGCAGGATCATAGCAGAGATTTCCTGGGGGGTATAATCCTTGCCGTCGATGGAAGTCTTGAAGTTGGTGCCCATCTCACGCTTCACGCTGCTGATGGTACGGTCGGGATTGGTGATTGCCTGGCGCTTTGCTACCTGGCCAACCATACGCTCGCCGGTCTTGGAGAACGCCACTACGGAAGGCGTGGTGCGCGCTCCTTCGGGATTGGGGATTACGATAGGCTCGCCGCCCTCAAATACCGCAACACAAGAGTTTGTTGTACCCAAATCTATTCCAATAATTTTTCCCATGATTAAAATCCTCCAAAATATATTTTAGTAAATTATTTTATAATGTAGCCTTAGTTGGCAACCTTAACCATTGCATAACGAACGACCTTGTCGCCCTTCATATAGCCCTTCATAAGGACCTCTACGATCTCACTCTCTCCATAGGCGTCATCGTCTACGTGGAAGACCGCGTTGTGAACGTTAGGATCGAACGTCTTACCGAGAGCCTCGATCTCTTGAACGCCAAGTCTCTCAAGGGTATCGCGGAAGCTCTTCAAGGTAAGCTCCAGTCCCTTCGCAAGGCCGTCCGCATCTCCACACGCCTCAGCGCGCTCCAGATTGTCAAGAACAGGGAGAATCGAAGTCAGTGTATCCGAAACCGCATC
>JAZLBM010000219.1:0-3439 GCA_045613705.1 Eubacteriales bacterium
CTTGAGGGATCGGCCGAGAATAACCTCGGTAGCGATGTCCGCAAGGCTGTAGCCCGTTGCCTTGGAAAGGAAGGGTACGGTACGGGAGGAACGGGGGTTTACCTCGATGATGTAAACGTTCTCGTCCTTGTCCACGATAAACTGAATGTTATAAAGGCCTACGATGCCGATGCCAAGACCCAGCTTCTTCGCGTACTGAAGGATAATGCCCTTCACACGGTCGGAAATACTGAAGGTGGGATATACGCTGATGGAGTCACCCGAGTGGATACCGGTTCTCTCAACCAGCTCCATAATACCGGGCACGAACACGTTACGTCCGTCGCAGATGGCGTCAACCTCAACCTCTTTACCGATGATGTACTTGTCAACAAGCACCGGCTTGTCCTCGTCGATCTCAACGGCGGTCTTGAGGTAGTGGCGAAGCTGCTCCTCGCCCGCAACGATCTGCATCGCGCGTCCGCCAAGAACGAAGGAGGGACGAACGAGCACGGGATAGCCGATCTTCGCGGCGGCGGCAACGCCGTCCTCGATCTTGGTAACGGCGCGTCCCTCGGGCTGAGGAATGCCAAGCTCCTTCAGCAGCTTTTCAAAGGCGTCGCGGTTCTCCGCGCGGTCGATGGCGGCACAGTCGGTACCGATGATCTTAACGCCAAGGTCGTGAAGGGGCTGAGCAAGATTGATGGCGGTCTGTCCGCCCAGAGACGCGATAACGCCCTCGGGCTTCTCAAACTCGATGATATTCATTACGTCCTCGGGGGTCAGAGGCTCGAAGTAGAGCTTGTCCGCCGTGGTGTAGTCGGTGGATACCGTCTCGGGGTTGTTGTTGATGATGATGGCCTCGTAGCCCGAATTCTTGATGGTGGTTACGGCGTGTACCGTGGAGTAGTCAAACTCAACGCCCTGTCCGATACGGATGGGACCTGCGCCCAGCACCACGATCTTCTTGCGGTCGGTGAGCACCGATGTGTTCTCGCCCGTGTAGGAGGAGTAGAAGTAAGGAATATATGCGCCCGTGTGGCAGGTATCAACCATACGGAATACGGGGAACAGCTTGTTTTCACGACGGAGGTTGAATACGTCGATTTCCTTGCACTTCCACATTCTTGCCACGTACTTGTCGGAGAAGCCCATCTTCTTGGCGGCCTTCAGCGTCTCAAGATCAAAGGCGTGAGCCTTCAGGGTCTCCTCCATATCCACGATGCGCTTGATGGCCTCAAGGAAGAAGGGCGTGATCTTGGTGATCTCGTGGATCTCGGCAACGGTGGCGCCGCGGTACATCAGCTCAGCGATAGCGAAGATATTGTCATCACGGAAATCGCTGATGTAAGCGCGAAGCTCATCGTCGGTCATATTGTCAAACTTGTGGTGATAGATGTGGTTCACGCCGATCTCAAGAGAACGGACGCCCTTCAGGAGGCACTCCTCGAGATTCGAACCGATGCCCATGACCTCACCCGTCGCCTTCATCTGGGTTCCAAGATAATTGGAGGCGGTGGTGAACTTATCGAAGGGGAAACGAGGAAGCTTGGCAATGACGTAGTCAAGTCTCGGCTCAAAGGCCGCGTTGGTGTTGGCGATCTTGATGTCCTCAAGTGCCATACCGACGGCGATCTTGGCGGTCACGCGGGCGATGGGATAGCCGGACGCCTTGGAGGCCAGCGCCGAGGAACGGGAAACGCGGGGGTTAACCTCGATGAGGTAGTATTCGCTGGTGTGGGGGTTGAGCGCGAACTGTACGTTACAGCCGCCCTCGATCTTCAGCTCGCGGATGATCTTGATGGCAGAATCGTTGAGCATCTTTTCGTCCTCTTTGGAGAGGGTCATGATGGGAGCGACAACGAGAGAGTCACCGGTGTGAACGCCGACGGGGTCGATGTTCTCCATACCGCAGATGGTGATGGCGTGGTCGCTCGAGTCGCGCATAACCTCAAACTCGATCTCCTTGTAGCCCTTTACGCTCTTCTCAATGAGAACCTGGTGTACGGGAGAAAGCTTGAAGGCGTTGATACCGATCTCGTAAAGCTCGGCCTCGTTGTTGGCAAAGCCGCCGCCCGTGCCGCCAAGGGTAAAGGCGGGCCGAAGAACGGCGGGGTAGCCGATGCGCTCGGCTGCGGCCTTTGCCTCTTCAAGGCTATAGGTGATCTCGGAAGGAATGGTAGGCTCACCGATGGACTGGCAAAGCTCCTTGAAAAGCTCACGGTCCTCGGCGCGCTCGATGCTCTCGCTGGAGGTGCCGAGAAGCTCTACGCGGCACTCGCGAAGGATTCCCTTCTTCTCAAGCTGCATTGCAAGATTCAGACCCGTCTGACCGCCGATGCCGGGCAGGATGGCGTCAGGACGCTCGTAGCGGAGGATCTTTGCGATGTACTCCAGCGTCAGAGGCTCCATATATACCTTGTCCGCAATGGTGGTGTCGGTCATGATGGTTGCAGGGTTGGAGTTGACGAGAACCACCTCGTAGCCCTCCTCCTTGAGTGCGAGACACGCCTGGGTGCCCGCATAGTCAAACTCTGCCGCCTGACCGATAACGATGGGGCCCGAGCCGATAATCAGAATTTTCTTAAGATCTGTACGTTTTGCCATAATTTCCTCCCGAATCTATTTACACTGAATGTTTGTACAAAATTTTTCCGTCCTTGACGGTCAGATAGTTGACGCCATAGAGTCGCCAGCCCTCAAAGGGGGTAGCGTGACCCATACCGGCAAAGTCGGCGGGGTCAACCGTGAATTCCTCGTCTATCTTCCAGATGGAGAAGTCCTCGCCAAGAGGCAGACCAAAACGCTTACGCGGGTTGGTTACCAAAAGCTCGATAAGGCGTTCAAGGGTGATGACTCCCTCTTTCACAAGTCTTGTCCAAAGCACGGGGAATGCGGTCTCAAGGCCTACCACACCAAAGGCGCTTCCCTCAAGCCCGCGGGATTTCTCCTCGGCACTGTGGGGCGCGTGGTCGGTGGCGATCATATCGATGGTGCCGTCCACAATGCCGGCAACGAGAGCCTCGCGATCCTCGGCGCCGCGCAGGGGCGGATTCATCTTGAAGCGGCCCTCCTCCCGGAGGTCGCCGTCATCCATAACCAGGTAGTGGGGACCCGTCTCGCAGGTCACGTCAAACCCCTCGGCCTTGGCGGGTACGATCAGCTCCACGCTCTCCTTGGTGGAGATGTGGCAGACGTGATAGGCACAGCCGGTTTCCCGCACCAGTGCAATGTCACGCTCGATCTGCTTCCATTCGCTTTCCGAACAGATGCCCCGGTGTCCGTGCTGGGCGGCATAATCGCCCTTGTGAATGTAGCCGCCCTCCAGCAGGTCGTTGACCTCGCAGTGGGCAACGATCATCTTGCCCAGCGCCTTGGCGCGAACCATGGCCTCCCGCATCATGCTGTCCGACTGGACACCCTTGCCGTCGTCGGAGAAGGCAATCACATCCTTTGCCAT
>JAZLBM010000220.1:0-27930 GCA_045613705.1 Eubacteriales bacterium
AAAGTACAGCTTCACGTATCTCGTCCCGTAAGATGGGACAGTGACCACGTAGTGATTCTTGACGACGAGCTTCGTGAGCTTGCCAAGGAGATCATCCGCGGCGGCGAGGATAAGGTTCTGATCGGTCTTGACTACTTTGACGCCAGCATCAACCGTATGCTCGCGTGGGTTATGGGTGTTCGTTCTATTCAGAAGGCACTTCTCGCGGCACTTCTGATGCCCGAAGAGGAGCTGAAGGCTCTTCAGAACGAGCATAACTTCACCAAGATCATGTATTTGACCGAGAAGTTCAAGACGATGCCCATGGGCTACGTCTGGGAAGAGTATCTCAGCCGTCAGGGTCTGTCCGACGACTGGTTTGAAGAAATTGAAGCATTTGAGCGCGACGTGATCGCCAAGAGAATATAAAGGAGAAAAACACAATGGAAAACATTCTGAATGCGCCTTTTTTGCGCGAAATGTGTGATGCAACCGCCAATATGTACCGCCTTGGCTGGGACGAGAGAAACGGCGGTAACATCAGCTATATGCTGGACGAGAATGAGGTCGCAAAGTACCTTGATCTTAACAACGTGATCCGCACCATTCCTACCGGCTTTGATGCAACGGCCCTTGTCGGAAAGATCTTTATGGTAACGGGTACCGGTAAGTACTTCAAGAATGTGGAGAAGGATCCCGAGCGCAACCTCGGTATCGTTCGTATTGCTAAGGACGGAACCACCGCAGAGCTTCTTTGGGGCTACTGCGACGGCGGTAAGTTCACCTCCGAGTTCCCCGCGCATATGATGAGCCATATCGCCCGCCTTGCGGTTGATCCCGACCATCGCATCGTTATGCACACCCATCCTACTTATACCATCGCCATGAACACCGTTTGCCCCATTGACGAGAAGGACTTCACCCATAGACTGTGGCAGTCCAACACCGAGGCAGTCGTCGTATTTCCCGACGGCGTAGGCATTCTTCCTTGCATGGTTTGCGGCACCAACGAGATTGGTGAGGCAACGGCAGAGAAGATGAAGAGCTTCCGCCTTGTTATCTGGACCAACCACGGTATCTACGGAACGGGTAAGAGCATGGACGAGGCCTTCGGTCTGATCGAAACTGTTGAAAAAACGGCACAGATCTATATGCTGACCCTCGGTCACGTTGTAAACGTAATTCCCGACGAGATCATTAAGGGTCTTGCGGATCTTTGGAATCTTACTCCCCTGGCAGGCGTTCTGCCCGAATAATTGAAAAGAGCCGCTTTTGCGGCTCTTTTTTTGTTCCTTTGCAAGAAATCTTGTTCGCAGGGAATGCTAGAGAAGGGGACAATATTAATATGAAAGCTTTTTTGGAAAAATTATCGAAAAAAGATTGTTTATCCGTTGACAAAACTTGCATTGTGTGTTATGATAAGGTATAATCGGGGAAAAGTGGTATTCTTCAAAAAATACCGTCGAAATTTCCCAAACAGAACGAATTTGGAGGCTACTTATGGAGAAAAGAAGCACGATAGGTGCAGAAAAGATCAACGCGCTTTTTGATGCGGGTACCTTTGTGGAGATCGGCTCCTACGTTCGCAGAAGCAATCGCGCCGAGGAATACGAAGGCGTTGTTTGCGGCTACGGCTCTGTGGACGGAAAGCTGGTGTTCGCCTTCTCTCAGGATAGCGACCGTATGAAGGGCGCATTCGATGAGGTTCACGCAAGAAAGATTGAAAAGCTCTACGAGATGGCAATTGCCAACGGTGCTCCCGTTGTGGCAATGCTGGACAGCGCAGGCGCTGTTATTTTTGAAGGCTCGGCCGTTCTTTCGGGCTACGGCAGAGTTATGAAGTGTGTATCCGAGGCATCGGGTATCATCCCCCAGATCGGCGTGATCACGGGTGTATGTGCCGGTATGTCTGCTACCATTGCGGCAATGCTTGACCTTGTCGTAACGGTAAAGGATCAGTCCAAGCTTTACGTAAACGCTCCCTTCGTTGTAGGCGAAGAGGTTGGCACGGCTGCATACGCTGCCGCAAACGGACTTTCCGCTCTTGTTGCTGCTGACGAGGCAGAGGCATTTGCTAAGGTTCGCGAGCTGGTTGCCGTTCTTCCTTCCAACAACGTTGACGGAACCGAGCTTGAGGTAAACGCTGACGATCTCAACCGCAAGGTTGCAGTTGACGGTCTCTCCGGCGAGGCTCTCGTTTGCGAGATCGCTGACGAGAAGCGTTACCTTTCCCTTTACAACGAGTATGCACCCGAGATGTCCGTAGGCTTCGCTTCCTTCGGTGGCATCTTCGCAGGCGTTGTTTATGCTGACGGTAAGATCAGCGTGAAGGGCGCAAGAAAGGCCGCAAAGTTCGTAACCCTTTGCGACAGCTTCAACATTCCGCTCCTTACCCTTGTAGATTCCGAGGGCGTAGTTGTTGACAAGGCGGCTGAGGAGGCTCCCTTCGCAAGTGAGCTTGCAAAGCTTGCTATGGCATACACCTCTTCCAAGAACGCTATGGTTACCGTAGTGGTCGGCAAGGCATACGGTGCGGCTTACACCCTTATGGGCTCCCGCGCTGTTGGTGCTGACATCGCATTCGCACTTGAGAATGCCGCAATCAGCGTACTTGCTCCCGAGGCTTCCGTTGCCTTCGCTTGGAACGATAAGATCACCGCAGAGAAGACCCGTGAGGATCTTGAGGCTGAGTGGAAAGAGAAGTGCGCTTCTCCCATCGACGCCGCAGAGAAGGGTGACATCGACGACGTTATCGCATCCGACGAGCTTCGTCAGAGAATTTGCGCCGCATTCGGTATGCTGTTTGCTAAGGCAGACGCAAAGCCCGCTCGCCGTCACGTAAATCTTCCTCTTTGATCGGGAGGTCGAACATGATGAATATGATGAATTTGCCCATGGCTCTGACCAAGTCGAATATGCCCTTTGCACAGCGTGCATCCGAGGCGCTTACGATGGTCGTTATGGGTATGGTCATGGTCTTCCTGGTTCTTGCTGTTATCATGGTTGTGCTGATGGTTATGGAGCGCGTGTTCGCGAAAGAGCCCAAGGCAAAGCCTGTGGTCGAAGCACCCAAGACCGAGCCGGTACCCGCACCTGTGGTACAGACACAGGATGACGGAGCTGTGATCGCGGCTATCACCGCAGCCATCTCCGCAATGCTCGCCGCTGAAAACGGCACCGAGACCTATGAGGGCGGCTTCCGTGTAGTTTCCTTCAAGAGAAGCACGCGCAAGTCCTCCTGGAATTCCGCAAAATAAAATCAAATTTACGAAAGGTTTGGTATTAACAATGAGAAAATTTAACGTAACCGTAAACGGCGTAGCATATGACGTTGAGATCGAAGAGGTTGGCGCAGTAGCATCTGCACCTGTTGCCGCTCCCGTAGCAGCACCCGCGGCAGCTCCCGCTCCCGCAGCAGCACCTGCTCCCAAGGCCGCTCCCGTAGCAGCAGGCAAGGCAGGCTCCGTAGCCATCAAGGCTCCCATGCCCGGTACCATCCTTAAGATGAACGTTAAGGTTGGCGACAGCGTTAAGTCCGGCGACGTAGTTTGCGTTCTCGAGGCTATGAAGATGGAGAACGATATCTGCGCTCCTCAGGACGGCGTAGTTTCCTCCATCGAGGTTGCTCAGGGCGCATCGGTTGCTACCGACGCAGTTCTTGTAACTCTCGCGTAATCGTATTTTCAAAAAATCTTTTGAAAGGACGAGTCGTACATGAATATTCTTGACAGTCTTCTAAATTTCCTGGGAACGACCGGCGTAGCCCGCCTGTTTGAAAACCCCGACTTTTGGAAAACACTTATCATGTTTGCCGTCTCGTTTGTCTTGGCTTACCTTGCGATCGTTAAGCAGTTCGAGCCTCTGCTTCTGCTTCCCATCGCTATCGGTATGCTTCTGACCAACCTGCCCGGCGCAAACATCTTCCACTTGGATTTCTTTATTGATCCTGCCGGTGTAAACTGGGGTCACGTTCTGTCCAAGGGCGGATTCCTGGATCTTCTGTATCTTGGCGTTAAGCTCGGTATCTATCCCTCGCTGATCTTTATCGGTATCGGCGCGATGACCGACTTCAGCCCCCTGATCTCCAACCCCAAGAGCCTTCTGATCGGTGCAGGCGCACAGTTCGGTGTATTTGTTGCCTTTGCGGCAGCCCTTCTTTCCGGTCAGTTTACCCCCGAAGAGGCCGCTTCCATCGGTATTATCGGTGGTGCGGACGGCCCTACCGCGATCCTTGTTACCAAGACCCTCGCGCCCTCTCTTCTGGGTGCGATCGCAATCGCGGCATACAGCTACATGGCGCTGATCCCTCTGATCCAGCCTCCCTTTATGAAGCTGCTGACCACCAAGGAGGAGCGCAAGATCAAGATGACCACCCTTCGCAAGGTTTCCAAGACCGAGCTGGTTATCTTCCCCATCCTCGTTACCTTCATCGTTGGTCTTATCGTCCCCGACGCTGTTCCGCTTGTAGGATGTCTGATGTTCGGTAACCTTTTGAACGTCTGCGGTGTAACCGACAGACTTTCCAAGACCGCACAGAACGAGCTGATGAACATCGTTACCATCTTCCTCGGCATCTCTGTCGGTGCTACGGCAAGCGCGGATAACTTCCTTCGCTTCGAGACCATTCTTATCATCGTTTGCGGTCTGATCGCTTTCTGCATTTCTACGTGCGGCGGTCTTCTTACCGCAAAGCTTATGTGCAAGCTTACGGGCGGTAAGATCAATCCTCTTATCGGTTCCGCAGGCGTTTCCGCAGTACCTATGGCGGCTCGTGTGTCCCAGAAGGTCGGACAGGCGGAGGAACCCTCCAACTTCCTTCTCATGCACGCAATGGGTCCCAACGTGGCGGGCGTTATCGGTTCCGCCGTTGCCGCAGGTGTATTCCTGTCTACATTCAGTTAATTCGGAGGAGAAATATATATGGCACAGGTTAAACTTACAGAAACCGTACTCCGTGACTCCCACCAGTCGCTCATCGCAACCAGAATGACGACCGAGGAGATGCTTCCCATCCTTGAGAAGCTTGACGGTATCGGATACCACTCCCTTGAGGCGTGGGGCGGTGCAACCTTCGACGCTTGTCTGAGATTCCTTAACGAGGATCCCTGGGAGCGTCTTCGCAAGATCCGCGACCACGTTAAGAACACCAAGCTTCAGATGCTGTTCCGCGGACAGAACATCCTTGGCTACCGTCACTATTCCGACGACGTAGTTGAGTACTTCGTTCAGAAGTCCATCGCAAACGGTATTGATATCATTCGTATTTTCGACGCGCTTAACGACGCGAGAAACCTTACCACCGCAATCAACGCTACCAAGAAAGAGGGCGGACACGTTCAGGCGGCGTTCAGCTACACCACCGGTCCCGTTTACACCCTTGATTACTATGCACAGTATGCAAAGAACCTTGAGGATATGGGTGCAGACTCTATCTGTATCAAGGATATGGCAGGTCTTCTGAAGCCCTACGATGCATACGAGCTTGTTAAGACCCTGAAGGAGAGCGTAAAGATTCCTCTTCAGCTTCACACCCACTACACCGCAGGTCTTGCTTCCATGACCCTTCTGAAGGCAATTGAGGCAGGCGTTGACGTTGTGGATACCGCGATCTCTCCCATGGCAATGGGTACCTCTCAGCCTCCCACGGAGACTATGGTTGCTACCCTTATGGGCACCGAGTACGACACCGGTATCGATCTTGCAAAGCTTGACGAGATCACCAAGTTCTTCTCGCCTCTTCGTGAGAAGTACCTTGCAGACGGCCTTCTGAACCCCAAGGCTCTTAAGGTTGACGTAAACGCACTTCTTTACCAGGTTCCCGGCGGAATGCTTTCCAACCTTATGTCTCAGCTGAAGCAGGCCGGTAAGGAAGATAAGCTTGTTGAGGTTCTTGAAGAGGTTCCGCGCGTAAGAGCTGACGTTGGTTATCCTCCTCTCGTAACGCCTTCCTCCCAGATCGTTGGTACTCAGGCAGTATTCAACGTAATCGGCGGCGAGCGCTACAAGATGGTTACTAAGGAGTTCAAGGGCGTTGTTAAGGGTGAGTATGGTAAGACCCCCGTTGAGATCGATCCCGCTTTCGTAAAGAAGATCATCGGCGACGAGGAGCAGATCACCTACAGACCCGCAGATGCTCTTAAGCCTGAGCTTGAGGAGCTTCGTGCAAAGATCGCAAACTACATCGAGCAGGACGAGGACGTTCTTTCCTACGCTCTGTTTGAGCAGGTTGCTATCAAGTTCTTTGAGTACAGAAAAGCAAAGAAGTACGGACTTGACGCGAATTCCGACGCCGCTCTCGGCGTTCACAGCGTCTGATTCCAAGCATAAGAAAACGGTCACACCAATCGGTGTGACCGTTTTGTTGTTTTGATTTCGTTTAGTCCTTAAGGGTAAAGTTTTTAGCCGTTTCCCACTGAACGTAGAGTCCATTTTCGTAGGAGTAGACGTCATTACGTATCACGTTGCTTTCCCAGGTGACGTTGCGCACGTTGCAGACGAAAGCATTGCCCCAGCCAATTCTTCGGTTCTTGGTGGTGGGGAGCGTGTTGGAATTGAGGAACTGGTTGTTGCGCACGATAACGTCCTCAGCAGAGAAGAGAGCAAAGGCGGAGCCGGTGGAGCCGTCCACTACGTTGTTCTCCACAAGAACGTTTTTGATCACGTAATTTTCAACGGGATAGAAGTCGGAGGGGCTTTCGTCCCGTCCTGCCACAACGGCAAGGCTTGCGGGATCACGCTGAGCAGTATTACAGCGCGTCATTATGTTGTTGCGGATGACCACGTCCTCAACGTGTGTGCCGATGTGCCAGCGTCCCCAGCGAGTTACTGCTGTGAGAACAAGGGAAGGATAAGCGAAGTTGTCGAAGGTGTTGTTTTCAATGGTTCCGTTGCCAAGACCGATATACAGCGCGTGGCAAAGTCCGCCGAAGAAGGTATTGTTGCGGATGATGTAAGAGCCGTTATAGAAGTCCTCACTGATAAATTTATCCGTCGTTTTCACGTGGGTCGGAAGGGGATCCTTAAATTTGACCGTGTAGGTCGCCATATCGTTTTTGCCTTCGAGGACATAGGATACCGACTCAATGGTCGAGCTCCAACCAAGGTAATGATATTCATCGTCATACCAACCAAGAGTGGCGCCCTCATAGAAATAATATTTGGTAGACCAGGTTTGAAGATTGCGCAATTCTATAGTGTGAGAATCGATCTTAACGTTCTCACCGCCCATGAAGTGGTTGGAAAGATGCATGTTGTCATCGCAAATGCCGGAAAGCTCACAGCCTTCCAGGATAACCTGTCCCTTTACGGCGTGAGTCTCGAAGCCGGAGTAGGTAGAGAAGCGTCTTCCTTCAGCGGGAATGACCTTACAATCAATGATATGATAGCCGTCCGAAACCGCGCTCCATGCCGCCTCATAAGGGGTGGAGTAGATGGTGATGCCGTTTAAGGTCACGTTTTTATTATAGTACATGCGGAATCCGCTGGAATTGAAGTTTGGCTTGAAATAAAACTGGAAGCACTGTCCGGCCCTTGCTTTCTGTGCGCTTGCGGCAGAGGAATAGGTGACGCGAAGCGTATGGTCGTCAAGAACCTCGGTTTGGGTAACCGATCCGGAGGGGACAAAGCCAACCGTTTCAGAGCGGTTATCGAGGGCGGGATCCCAGGTTCTTCCGCCGCCAATCGTTACCTTGTCGGGAAGCTTGTGGGAATCGATGCGGAAGGTTACAGTGTTTTTGGTTACATCCGAGGAGATTACCTCGCCGATCACGAACAGCGGATAGATCTCCCAGTCGAAATCCACCGCAAAATTACGGAGCTCTATGGTGTCACAGTGCTCAAGACCGAAGAAAGCGGCACTGCCGATCGCTCTGTCGGAATCCTCAAAAATAAGAAGAGAGCCGTTACCCTCGATAACAAGATTTTTCAGTTCCTTCAGATGGATCGCATATTGTTTAGAGGACTTAAAGCGGTACGTTCCCTCGGGAATATCAATCATGGTGATGGGCGTATCTTCCGAGTAGCTTGCCTTAACAGCCGCAAGCAAATTGGAAAAGCCGGTTATATTTTGTGTGGAAGTATTGTCAGGAGAAATATAGTCAGCCGCGGAGACGGTTCTTCCACTTTGGTCGGGGCGAGTAATTTCATTATATTCCGCGCCCGTGATGCTTCCGCTGTTGGTTGCGATATTGATAGTGCCGACCGAGCTGTTTGCGCTGTAATCGGAAAGGGCAGGGATCAGAGGAGCGGCAGGATCATCGGATTCTGCATCTGTCTCCGTCTCCGTCTCGGTTTCGGTTTCTGTTTCGGTTTCTGTTTCCTCGGTATCCGTAGCGGCTTCCGTATCCGATTCTTCGGGGATCTCAACCTCCGAATCGGCTCGCGTTTCCGTTTCCGTCATCGAGTCGGTGTCGGCAACCTCACCACACGCGGTGCTGAGTACCATCAAAAGGCAGAGCAGAATAGCAAATACTTTCATTTTCATAACAATTCCTCCACAAATGCATTGCGTTTCATTATCTATATCATACCATAAGTGCTTTGAAATGTCTATAAAATTGAGGAAAATGCCGAAAAATTTTTTGCTTACGTCGCGCAAAATTTGCTTGCTCAATTGACAAATGGCTGGCCCTGGTGTATAGTTATGGTAGATCGCGAGATCGGATCACACGTAAAAAGGAGAAGCATATGGAAAACAAGATTGAGCTTTTAGAGCATGAAGCGTTTCTTCGCGAGGATGCCGGTAAGTTTTTGCGTTATCAGACCGAAAAGAGCGGCGAGGCTGACTTTACTGCCAAATTTGAATTTTCCGTAGATGCGGAAAAGTACGGCGATTGGCATTGTGACGTGACGCTGATGCAGAGAGAAGCGGGCAAGGATGCCCCTGCGCGCACGTTTGCGGATTCGCTTTCCATTGACGTTGCGGGAGACGTGGCCGCGTTGACCGTGCCATCCCTTCCGTTTGCCCCCTTTGAGCTATTGATCCGCCCCTATGCGGATTGTGCGGATGGTCTTCGCCGATTTGGTATGACCTACGTTTTCTATTACCAAGGAAATAGTGACGGCGCGGGAAATCCGCTCTTTTCCACGGTTCCGCGCGAGAATTGCCGCGTGGTTGCCTCGGAGAGCACCTATATTTTTAATGAAGAAGCTTTTGAAAAGAGTGATTTTAGCGAACAGCTCTTGCTTCAGATCCGCAATCCGGGCGACGATGGATCACCTCTGTATCGCGCGTCGTATTTCAAGTTTACCTTGGATCCCGCGTCGGTACAGGCTCTGGATACGGTGGCGTCGGCAAAGCTTCGTATTTTCGTCTGCCGCCTGGAGGACAATGCCGCGCGCAAGTTTTACGGTCTGACGGTGCACGGTACCGCCGCTGATTGGAGCGCGCCCGAGTTGAATTACAGTAACTTCCGTGCCATCGCCGCTGACCGTGCCCTTATAGCGGAAGGGATCCAATGTCAGAACGGCTACTTTAAGGTAGACGTTCTGGACTATCTTCGCGCCCAGAAGCGGAACGATGACGGAAGTCTTACCGTCTCCTTCCGTGTGACGACCGAGGGGCACGAAGACTCCTTGTTGGTCTTTCTTAGCTCGACCAAGCGATCCTTCGGCCGTCCTACGATTGAGCTTGGCTATTACAATTCGGTAGAATATAACCTTAGCACCGCGGGCAATCGCGGCTTTGAGCCTTGGGGCTATGCCAAGATGCTGGTGGACGAATGGTTTGACGACCTCAGGGACAAGATCTATCCACGCGACGCCGAGGGCAATCTTTTGTATCATGACGAGCTTGGAAAGCTGGATCCCTATGGATACGCCAAGGAAGAGCCGACGGGCGACTTTACCCACCGCATCGAGTGGAAGCATGGATCCCGCTGGCTGGAGAAGGGCGGCATCGTGGCAGACGATGCGTGGAAGAAGGATAAATACGTCCGCACGATGGAGCTTCTGGGCCGCGCGTCGGGTAATCCCTATTTCGAGTCGGAGTATGCGGCAAAGACCTATGGACGCGACACCTACGGCGGTATTGTGGGCACCGAAATCAAGGGTCGGGCGACGGGCTTCTTCCATATTGAAAAGCACGGTGTGCGCACCTATATCATTGACCCCTTGGGCAACCCCTATTTTGCCATCGGCGTGAATACCGTGTGCCTTGGAGATAACCAAAATCTCAAGGACTATTCTCTTGAGAAATACGGCGACAGAGAGACCTATTTCCGCGAGATCACCGCGTCGCTGAAGGGAATGGGCATTACCATTAACCACCTTGGTGAGAACCTTGAGCTGCTGAAGCAGGAGGACGGCCTTGTCAACGTAGTTGGACTTTCTGTAGTGGGAGCATATATGCGCACGATGGGACGTCAGCAGGTCTCCGAGGGCGTGTATCCGCACAACAATACCATCAACGTCTTTGATCCTGACTTCGTTTCCTGCTCCCACAAGGTGGTAGGGGCCAGAATCCGCGAGGGCGGCTTTGCCGAGATGGATCGATTATTCGGTTATACCACCGATAACGAGCAGCCCTCGGGTCTTGATATCCTGGAGCGGTACTTGACGCTGGATACCACCGAGCCGACCAATGCCTTCTCGTATGCTACGGCGTGGACGTGGCTCTCCCGACGGATGAACTGTCTCCTTCCTACGCTGGAAGCCTATCAGAATCTGCCCGAATACCGCGAGATCAATAGCGAATTCTTGGGATTTATGTACGGCCGTTACGGCAAGGTGGCAAGAGAAGCGGTGGAGTCGGTGGACAAGAATCATATGCTGATCGGCTCGCGCGTAAACGGAAACTGCCCGAAGGACGAGGGCTATCTCCGCGCGGCGGGCTACTATCTTGACCTTATCACCACCAATCTCTATGGCGGCCTCAATCCCGACGCCGAAACGATCACCAATCTGTACCGCTATGCGGGCAAGCTCTTTATCGTGACCGAGTTTTACGCCAAGGCAATGGACGCCATTGATGCCAACGGTTATCCCTTGGCAAACTCCACGGGAGCAGGGCAGTTGGTCAAGACCCAGCAGGATCGCGCCGACTACTACGAGCATTATGCGCTGGCGCTTCTTGAATCGGCGGCGTGTGTGGGTTGGACGTGGTATCGTTACCGCGACAACGACCAAGGACTGTACCGCAAGGTGGGCACCGAGAACGAGATGTATATGTGCCACGTGACCTACGGCGGAAACCGTCACGTAAATACCTTTATGGATGACGGTGTGATCCGCACGGCGGACGAGGTGGGCGAGTTCGAGGCAATCTACTGCGGCGAGCCTATGGCCTCCAACCAGAATGCCAACAAGGGCATTTTTACCTGCCGCTTTGAGTCGCTTGTTTCCATCTATCACTACGATAAGGACGGAAAGCTTCTTTCCTCCGAGGGCTACGCGGTGGAAACACCCGAAACCGAGACGCCTGCCGACGGCACGGTGCTGAAGGCGCTTCGAGGTGAAGCCTCCTATACCATTGGACGCATTGCTCGCGAAGACGGCGGCGTGACCGAAACGGTGCTTACCGTTTACGACGGAAAATATATCCCCCTGTCCCGCGCCATTTCGAAGATCAGCCGAAACGTAATGGGACTCGCGCAATATTTTGATGCGATTTATAACCGATAATATAGCAAAAGAGGAGCACAATGTGCTCCTCTTCATTATAAGAGACGGGAATTGGTCTCGCTGCGGCTCGGTCGGCCCTCGGCTCCGGCCGTCCACCGGACGGTCATTCACTCCCTCGGGCTTCAATTCCCTTCATATCAGAGACCAACAAAAAAGAGGAGTACGATGTACTCCTCTTTTTTGTTGGTGCGGGAGACGGGAATTGAACCCGTACGATTCTCACCACACGCCCCTCAAACGTGCGCGTCTGCCAGTTCCGCCACTCCCGCGTGACGAATAGTATTATACCATATTTTTTCGATTTGTCAAGAGGGTTTTCAAAAAAATCCACAACTTTTCTTCAAGGTGTTGAATTTCCTGCAAAAAATGATATAATAAACGTATATATCACAAATTTCCAACGTCACGTATGAAAGAGGGCACTATGCAGATCTCCTTTTCCTATAAAATAAAAGAAGAGCTTGTAACAGTGGCTGAAAAGAAGCCCTGTTGTCGGCGCGCCCTTTTTTACGGTCTTCTGTATGCGGGAGAAGTGCAGGGTGACGGTATCACGGTTGCCTTCAATCACCCGGCGGTGTCCGAACTGTTCGGTGCTTTGGTCAAGGATTGTGTCAAGCGCGATTCGGTGGTGACCGAGAAAACCGAGGTGGGACGGCGCAAATGGATCCATACCTTTTCAGCCAAGCGCGTATCGGCATTCTTACACGCCCTTGACGGTGGTTCGGGTGAGCCGCTTTCCGAGCTTGCGGAGCTTCGATGTGAGGCCTGTTGGCGCAGCTTCTTGCGAGGTTCTTTCCTTGCTATCGGAACGGTGACCGATCCCGAAAAGGCGGTTCACGCAGAGTTCTTGATGTCGACGCCCCGACGAGTTGATCGCTTGGACGAATTCCTTGCCACCTGCGGGTTCCCCGCAAGAAAGGTGACAAGAGGACAGCGATTCGGTCTCTACTACAAGAAGAACGCCGAGATCGAGGAGCTGTTTACGGTGATGGGCGCGGTACATGCCACCTTGGATCTTATTAATTTGGTGATTGAAAAAGAGATCCGAAACAACGAAAACAGAGCCACCAACTGTGTGGCAAGAAATATTGCAAGAACGGTAGATGCCGTTGCCAAGCAGATTGCGGCGGTGGAGAAGCTTCGGGATCACGGTGTCCTTGAAGGACTTCCCGACGATCTTCGTATGACGGGCGAGCTTCGCTTACAGTATGATGAGGCTTCGCTTGCCGAGCTTGCTTCCTACCATCTGCCCCCCATATCCAAGTCGGGGTTGAATCATCGCCTTTCCCGTTTGATGGAAATGGCGGAAAAGCTGAAATAATCAAAGAAAGGAGAGCCTTATGTCGGATTTCGTACATCTTCATTTGCACAGTGAATATAGTTTGCTCGACGGCGCCTGTCGCATTACCGATATTCCCAAGCGGGCGGCGGCGTGCGGTCACAACGCGGTAGCCATTACCGATCACGGCGTTATGTACGGTGCGGTCGCGTTTTATCGCGCGTGCAAGAAAGAGGGAATCAAGCCCATTATCGGCTGCGAGGTGTACGTGGCATCCCGTTCCCGTCTTTCCAAGTCAGGCGACGGCGAAAACCGAACCGACCATCTGGTGCTCCTTTGTGAAAACGAGGTCGGCTACCGAAATCTGATCTATCTGGTTTCGCAAGGCTTTATCGACGGCTTTTATTCCAAGCCCCGTATTGACCTTGAGCTCCTTCGTGACCACAGTGAGGGACTGATCGGTCTTTCCGCTTGTCTTGCAGGTCGGATTCCTCGCCTTCTTACGGGCGGCGACTACGAGGGTGCGGTCAGCTATGCTAAGGAGCTTTCTTCCATTTTGGGCGAAGGAAACTTCTATATTGAGTTGCAGAACCACGGCCTTGAGGAGCAGAAGCAGATCCTGCCCCTTTTGGCGCGTCTTGCAAGAGAGTGCGATCTTCCTATGGTCGCCACCAACGACTGCCATTATCTGCGCCGCGAGGATGCCTATGCCCAAGCGGTTCTGATGTGTGTGCAGACCAACAGCGTGATCACCAACGGTCGCCCCGTTGGCTTTGAGACGGACGAGTTCTACTACAAGACCACAGAGGAGATGGAAGCCCTCTTCGGCGAGTACGAGGGCGCGCTTGCCAATACCGTAAAGATCGCCGAGCGGTGTAGCTTTGATTTCTCCTTTGACACCATTTATCTTCCAAAATTTAACTGTCCCGGCGGCGATACGGCCGCCGAGCATCTGCGAAAGCTTGCCTTTGCCGGCTTTGAAAAGCGGACGACGGAGGGAAAGATCGACTTTACAAGCGCGGATCGCGCGGCATACTGTGAGCGCCTTGAGTACGAGCTTTCCGTCATTGACAAGATGGGATACTCCGATTATTTCCTCATCGTGCAGGATTACGTAAACTTCGCCAAGGCAAACGGAATTCCCGTCGGTCCCGGCAGAGGATCGGGGGCGGGAAGCCTCGTGGCCTTTTCCGTTGGTATCACCGACATCGATCCCATTCGCTTTGACCTTCTTTTTGAGCGCTTTCTCAACCCCGAGCGTGTCAGTATGCCCGATATTGATATCGATTTCTGCTATAACCGCCGTGACGAGGTGATCCGCTACGTTGGCGAGCGATACGGAAGCGATCACGTTTCTCAGATCGCGACCTTCGGAACCTTGGCGGCCAAGGCGGCGATCCGTGACGTGGGACGGGCTATGGGAATGTCCTATTCCGAGGTGGATCCCATCGCCAGAATGATCCCCCACGAGCTTGATATTACCATCGATGCGGCATTGAAGCAGCCCGAGCTTCGTGAGGAATACGACTCCTCACCAAAGGTTCGTCAGCTCATCGATACGGCAAGAGCCCTTGAGGGTATGCCGCGCAACGTGTCTATTCACGCGGCAGGCGTGGTCATTACCGACAAGCCTCTTGCGGATCACGTTCCGCTTGCACAGAGCAATGGCATCGTGATTACCCAGTACGATATGAACACCATTGCTTCGCTGGGTCTTCTGAAATTCGATTTCTTGGCGCTTCGTAACCTTACGGTCATTCGCGATGCGGAGCTTCAGGTGCGCGAAAAGCAGGCGGATTTCGATATTGAACGAATTCCTCTTGACGATAAAGAAACCTTTGAGATGATCGCCGCAGGCAATACGTCCGGCGTCTTTCAGTTAGAATCGGGTGGTATGCGGCAGATGCTCGTCAATCTCCGTCCCGACTGCTTTGAGGATATCATCGCCGCCATTTCTTTGTACCGTCCGGGTCCTATGGATTCGATCCCCCAGTATATTGCCAACAAAAAAGATCGTTCCGGTATCCGCTACGTAACGCCGCTCTTGGCTCCTATTTTGGATTCCACCTACGGCTGTATCGTCTACCAGGAGCAGGTTATGGAGATCTTCCGCCGCGTGGCGGGCTACTCCTTCGGACAGGCCGACCTTGTTCGTCGCGCTATGGCGAAAAAGCACGCCGACGAGATCGAGCGTGAGCGAGAGGGCTTTGTGGCAGGTGCCGAGAAAAACGGCGTTGCCCACGACGATGCCGTTGCGCTCTTTGAGAGTATGGCCGACTTTGCCCAGTACGCCTTTAATAAGAGTCACGCCGCGGCATATGCGGTGGTCTCCTACCGTATCGCGTATCTCAAGCGTCATTATCCAAAAGAATATATGGCGGCGCTTCTGACCTCGGTTCTTGGCAATATGACCAAGGTGGCGGAGTATATTGCGGAATGCGCCAAGATGTCCATCCGCGTTTTGCCTCCCGATATTAACCATAGCAATATGTATTTCCACGTGGACGGCGACAACATACGCTTCGGCTTGCTGGCGCTGAAAAACATTGGAAAGCAGTTCTCCGAGCAGATCATCCGTGAACGCCGCGGCGAGCCCTTTGCTTCCTTTGAAGATTTCGTGGAGCGTATGGCAGGACGGGATCTGAACCGCAGACAGGTGGAGACGCTGATCAAGGCAGGCGCCTTTGACGGTCTCGGCGTGTACCGAAGCCGCTTGCTTTCGGCTCACGAAAAGGTTCTCGAAGCCTACGGCGGACACGCGAGACAAAGCCTTGACGGTCAGCTGGATCTGTTCTCCGATGCGGGGCTCACGGTCTCAAAGCCTACCTTCGACTATCCCCAAATTCCCGAATTCACACCTCGCGAGATGCTGATGCTGGAAAAGGAATGCTCGGGTATGTATTTTACGGGTCATCTTCTGGACGGCTATTCAAGGCATATGACCGCCGCAAAGACCACGCCCATCATCAAGCTGTCCGATCCCGAGCAGAACCACGAGTTTGCGGAACGGGACCGTGTCACCGTGGCGGGTATGATCAGCGGTGTTTCGGTGAAAAATACCAAAAACGGCGATAAGATGGCCTTCATCGATCTTGAGGACAAGTACGGCTCCATCGAGTGCATTCTTTTCCCGAAGGTGTACGAAAAGGCATCGTATATGGTTCGCCTGGATTCTGCCGTTATCGTTATGGGAACGGTTTCCCGTAAGGACGAGGAGGGTATCAAGATCCTTGCCAATAGCATCATCGAGCTTGAGGATAATTCTTCCTTTAAGGAAACGACACCGCAAAAAGAAGAGCCGCCGAAAAAGTCCACGGAAAAGGAAACGGTGAAGAGCACCGTCCCGCAAACGGTCTTTTTACGCGTTCCTTCCGTAAGCGATCCCCTGGCGAAGAAGGCGATCAACCTTGTGGAGCTTTTCGAAGCGGTTCCTCCCAATCCTTCCTTGCAGGTTCGTCTGTACGACTCGGCAAGCGGTGTATATTCCACCCATCCCGTTCGCATGGATCTGAGCCAATTTGCGCTCCGAGAGCTTCGCGTACTTCTCGGTGACGAGAATGTAGTGCTTCGCTGAATTAACAAAAAAAGACTGCAGTGCAAATGCATTGCAGTCTTTCTCTTTTTTGCCGTCCATATCTTGCTTCCTGCAAGTACATAATATGTTTGAATTCAAGAAAAGGGAGCGAGAAAATGAAAGCAAAGGCAGAGCGGAGAAAGGGGCGGATCTTTTGGCGGATCCTTTTGATATTGGCGGCGGTGGTTCTGCTTGCGACGGGAGGACTTGCGATATATATTTTTGCCACCTTTGAGACCGAGATCGACGCGTCGCTTTTCGGAATGGAGATCACCGATGCCACCACTCGCTTCTATTATTGTGACACAGGCGTGGATCATCGATATGATGAAGCGGCGGTGGTGGAGCTGGCGGAGACGCTGAAGGGAAGCCGCAGGATCCTTTATGCGGAAATGGACGTGATTCCCGACACCCTTGCGAAAGCCTTTATTGCCATTGAAGATAAGCGGTTTTACAAGCATGACGGCGTGGACCTCTACCGCACGGTGGCGGCCGCCGCCAACTATCTTCTCGGCTTTGACGACCGCTTCGGCGCCTCTACCATTACCCAACAGCTTATTAAAAACGTGACGGGAAACAATGAGGTCACGGTGAAAAGAAAACTTCAGGAGATCCTTTTTGCATACGATTTGGAGAAGAAGCTGACCAAGGAGGAGATCCTCGGCTGCTATCTGAACGTGATTAATTTATCGCAAGGATGCTACGGCGTTGGCGCCGCCGCGGATCTCTATTTTTCAAAGCCTGTGGAGGATCTTACGGTGCTCGAATGCGCTTGCCTTGCCGCTATAACCAATAGCCCCACTTACTACGATCCCATCCGCAATCCCGAGAACAACCGCGCGCGACGGGATCTGATCCTTACGGCTATGTATGAGCAGGGCTTTCTGACAGAAGGGGACTATCTGGAGGCATACGGCGCCGAGATAGCACTCAACGTCAACGAGGCGTTGCTTGAGGACCGTGTCAACTCCTGGTATATCGATATGGTGGTGGACGACGTGATTGGGGATCTTGTCACTACCTACGGATACTCTTATGAGGCGGCGGCGAGAATGGTGTATAACGGCGGACTTCGCATCGTCACGGCAATGGACAAGACCGTGCAGGATGCGATGGCATCCTACTACGAAAATACCAATCATTTTCGGGTATATGCGGGCGATGCGGCACAGTCTGCTATGATCGCCATTCACCCCGAGACGGGTGATATTTTAGGCGTGGCGGGCGCTGTTGGGGAGAAGAAGGGCAATCGTGTGCAAAGCTTTGCCACGGATGCCAAACGCCCTTCGGGCTCTACGGTAAAGCCTCTTTCGGTATATGCCCCCGCCCTGGAGGACGGAAAGATCACCTATGCCAGCGTGTATGATGACGTTCCCGTCGAGTTTTTGCCTACGGCGACGGGTTACAAGCCCTGGCCGCAAAACGCCAATATGGTGTACCGAGGGCTTACCAACGTCAACTTTGCCCTTGCCAATTCGCTGAATACCGTAGCGCTTCGGGTGCTTGACGAGATCGGCATCGATCGCTCCTTCTCCTTCCTTCGGGACACCCTTGGCGTTAAGAGCGTTATTGAGAGGGAGCCCCTTTTGGGCGGTGGCTATCTGACGGACAAAGCCCCTGCCGCCTTGGCCCTGGGACAGATGAATCACGGCGTGACCCTTCGGGAGATCACCGCGGCCTACAGTATTTTCACAAACGGCGGACGGTATACCGAGCCACGGTCGTATTACAAGGTGTATGATTCCCGTGGCAGAGAATTGCTCTCCAAGGATACCGCATCCACCTATGCCATCAGCTCTGCCAATGCGGATATTATGACGAGAATGCTTTCTCACGTCATTTCCACGGGTACCGCAAAGCCCATCACCTTGGATAATATTATTGACGTGGCAGGAAAGACGGGTACGACGCAAAATAACTGCGATAAGTGGTTTATCGGATACACGCCCTATTGTCTTTGCGGCGTGTGGTATGGATACGAATATCCAAAGCCCATCGGCGAGGCG
Organism: Eubacteriales bacterium; assembly: GCA_045613705.1. Classification (GTDB taxonomy): domain Bacteria; phylum Bacillota; class Clostridia; order Oscillospirales; family CAG-272; genus RGIG8775. The sequence continues at coordinate 18,458 of JAZLBM010000220.1, forward strand.
GAAAAATACCGCTATCTTGAGGTGTGGAACGACGTGATGACGGGGCTCCACCGAAGCTATTTTATCAAGCAAGGCGGCTACCGAAGGTTTGCTTCCGATCCGGATGTGGTGCGCGTGACGGTCTGTCGGGATTCGGGGCTTCTTATGAGCACCGACTGCTATCTCGATCCGCGAAATAATCGGGCGGAGGTGGCGTATTTCGTGAAGGGAACGGAACCGAAACGGTATTGCAATTGTCACGTCTCGGTGGACTATGACGTCGAAAACGGCGGCGTTGTGTGTGAAGAAGGACAGTGCGAGGAAAGCACGCGCGTCAGTCTCATTCGTGTCAATCGCCGTTTTCCCATACCCGTCACCGTCACCGATGCGCAGTACACCTATTGGGATCTGCGCGGTCAAAGGCCCTCGAAGGAGGAGGGAACACCCTATTTTGCGTCTGTGCTTCCGCGGTGGGAATATTGCGGACGGTCGCCTACTGAAAGTCCCTATAACCGAGCCGCAACCGAGAAGGAAGAGGAAAGCGAAACCGCCAACGATCCTGAGGTGGAATAAACGCCGCCGCGCCCTCATATCCTGTAACGATTGTGAGGTGATTGGTTTTGCAAAAGAGCCGTTCGTGGCGCTCCCTTTGGCTTTGTCCGAAGCCTGCCGTTGCCGTAGGGGCGTTGCTATTGTGGATCGTATGGATGATCGTTCTTTCTGTCGTCGGGTCTCCACGCGTGCTGCTATATCTGATCTCGGCGCGGATCCCGACGCTTCCCACGTGGGTGTTTATCCTTTTTATTTCGCTCCTTTTTCTGGTTTGCGGCGGATGTCTTGGGGCGATCCTTGCAGGTGGAAGACGAGGAAGTAACGCCATTCGGTACCGAGCGGCCTTTTTTGCAACCGTGGCCGTGACCCTTTGTTACCTCTGGTACGATTTGTTTTTCGGTGCCCGTTTCTTCCTGCCGGCGCTGATCCTTTCCGTCCTTTCCGCCGTTTGCTTTCTTGCGGCGGCGACCGGTGTGTGTCGCGTATTCCGCCGTGTCGGCATTGGATTTTTGCTTTGCTTCGGCATCGATCTTTACTTCGTGTTTTTATCCTCGCTTTGCTTTTTGCTTTTGTAAAAATTCCGCAAATTCATTGACAAATATCTCCGCGTGTAGTATAATTTATACACTAAGATATTTTCGGAGGTTTGTTATGAAGTTTATCAGAGTGTTCAGCTTGATTCTCGCTCTTCTTATGATTGGCGGTGCAATGGTTGCTTGCGGCGGTAACGGCGGCGAGACCGAGGCTCCCGATGAGACGGAGAACCAGGTCGTAAGCGAGCCCATTCACGTTAATATTTACGTAAGAGAGACCGTTGACGGCGCGAACGTATACGATAGCGAGCCCTACGGCTATGACTTTATCGGCAGCACCCGCACCGTTGCCAAGATCCTTGAGGAGTTCATGAGCTTCGAGAAGGGCATCGACGTTACATATGACGACGAGGGCAAGCTGAAGAAGGTTGGCGATATCGAGGCAGGCGTTGGTCAGTTCTGGATGTTCAGCGTTGCCAAGGCTCCCAAGGGCGCCGCACAGGCTGAGGCTGTTGATGCCAATATCGAGACCTATGACAAGATTGAAGATGGCGATACCATCGTTATCTATCTTGGCGGTCTGGTTGATTAAGCAATCATAAAAAACGAGGGCATTGCCCTCGTTTTTTTATCCCCCGACGGGGGGCTTTTTTTATTGGTGCCGCAAAGTGACAATTTTTTCGGCGTCCCTATGCTACAATGTGGACAGAAAGGATTTCCCAAAAAGGAGGAAGATATATGATAAAGCATTCGGGAAGCTTTGAGGTTTCCGCAGAAGGAAAGGCGGTAGTTGTTTCGCTTTCGGGCGAGATCGATCACCACAATGCTACGGCGCTTCGTACGGGGATCGATAAGCTGATCTACGAAAAGCGCCCCAAGAAGCTGGTGCTGGATCTTGCCAATATTGCCTTTATGGATAGCTCGGGACTTGGCTTGATTATGGGGCGGTATTCCTTGGTGCGCGAGCTTGGCGGGGAGCTGTCCGTGAGAAACCCAAGCACAGGGGTGCTCAAGATCTGTAAGCTTGCGGGTATGGAGCGGATGATCCGCATAGAAAACAAAAAGTGAGAGGAAGGGAACAGAAATGAAGGAAAGACAAAGAAAAAGCGATTTCACGGGACGGGTCATCAACGAGCTGAAGCTGGCATTCCCGTCGCTTTCGGTAAACGAAGGGACGGCCAGAGCAGTGGTGGCCGCCTTTTGTGCTCAGTTGAATCCTACGGCTACTGAGATTGCAGATATTAAATGTGCCGTTTCCGAGGCGGTGACCAATTGCATCGTTCACGCATATCGGGAGACCCCGGGAACGGTTTACATAGGTGTGAGAATATACGATGAGCGATTCGTTCGTATCACGGTCAAGGACAGAGGCTGCGGCATTGCCGACGTCAAGAAAGCACGGGAGCCTCTTTATACCACCGACGCCAAGGGCGAGAGAAGCGGTATGGGCTTTACGGTGATGGAAAACTTTATGGACAAGCTTTCGGTGCGCTCGCGTATGGGAAGCGGTACCACGGTGATGATGTATAAGCGGATCGAATCGGTGACCATCGAAGACCTATGAATAAACAAAAAGGGGTCGTGGAAAACACAATGCAACCATGCGAAAAGTATGCGGGAAACCGACAACTACTGGAAAGAGCGCAAGGGGGCGACGAAAAGGATGCGCTTGCGGCGACGGAGGAGCTGATTTGTCTCAATCTCGGACTTGTGAGGAGTCTTGCGCTTCGCTTTCGGGACAGAGGAACGGAAATGGAGGATCTTGTGCAGATCGGCACCATAGGGATGATCAAGGCCATCCGAAGCTTTGATCTTTCGCGGGAGACCACCTTTTCTACCTATGCCGTCCCTTTGATCGTGGGGGAGATCCGAAGGCATCTGCGAGACGACGGCTTGATCAAGGTGAGCCGTTATCACAAACGCCTCGGGCTTGAGCTGATGAACGCGAGAAACAGGATCGTGGCGCAAAACGGGTATGAGCCGGGTATTGAAGAGCTGGCGGAAACGTGTGGCGTGAGCGCCGAGGAGGCGGCCATTGCTATGGATGCTATTTCTCCCGTAGCCTCGCTTTCGGAGGTGGTGGGCGGCGACGACAGCGGACTTACCCTTGAGAGCCGCATTGCCGATGAGGATAACCCCATCGAGCGGATTTCGGATCACATTGCTCTTGGGCAGGCCATTTCCCATATGCCGCCCCTTTGGCGACAGATCGTTCTTCTTCGCTATTACCGCAATATGACACAGCAGGAGACCGCGGGAGTACTCGGCCTTTCTCAGGTCAAGGTCTCGCGGGAAGAGAAGAAGATCATGACCTTTCTTCGTGGCGAACTGGTGGGATAAAAAGCAGACGGAAAATCCGTCTGCTTTTCATATGTTTATGGGACTTGCATTTTTGCCAAATCTGTGCTATACTGTAAGAAATTTAACAGTAGGAGTAAGATATGGCAGAAATTTTAGAGATCGTAATGATAGTAAGCTTCGGCGCATCGTGGCCCATGAACGTGGTTAAGTCTTACCGCGCAAGAACCGCAAAGGGCAAGAGCCTTGGCTTCTTGCTTTTGATCCTCTTCGGATACGTAGCGGGCATTACTTCGAAGCTTGTCAATGAAGCCTATATGGCAAGCATTGCTCAAAAGTGGTACGTTTTGTTTTTCTACGTGCTGAACTTCATTATGGTATTTACCGATCTTATGCTGTACGTCCGCAACGTACGCCTGGATCGGGAGAAGGCATAAGGCTTACAGCGTCTTTCGACAGCCGTCGATCTGGATGCTTTGACCCGAGATATAGGACGCCTCGTCGGATGCAAGGAAGGCGATCAGATTGGCATTCTCTCGGTCGGTACCCGTACGCCCCATAAAGGCCAGAGGGGTAGGCTGATGATAGTCGATGTCGGGGTTGGTTCCGGGGCTGACGCTTCCGGGAGCTACGGCATTGACAAGAACGCCGTCCTTAACGACTTCCTTAGCCAACGCGCGAGTAAATGCGATGAGTGCACCCTTGGTCGCCGAGTAGTGAGTCATAGTGGAGATTCCGTATACGCCTGCTACCGAGGCTACGTTGATAATTCGTCCGTACTTACGCTCAAGCATACCGGGAAGTGCGGCGCGGGTGCAGTAAACAGCGCCCATGACGTTGATGTCCAGATAGGTTCCCCATTCCTCGACGGGAATCTCAAGGAATCTGGCATGACGATTCCAGATGGCGGCATTGTTGACAAGAATATCCACTTTGCCGAATGTCTTGAACGCCTCTTCAAAGGAGGCGTTTACTTTTTTCTCGTCGCGGATATCGCATTCAAAGATCAAAACCTTGTCAGCGAAGGCAGACAGCTCCTCCTTGACTTCAACGAGCTTGTCATAGTTAATGTCCAGAAGAACGACGTTTGCGCCCTCCTCGGCGAAACGAATAGCGGTGGCGCGACCGATTCCGGCAGCGGCGCCCGTGATCACAGCGGTTTTTCCTGCAAATTTCATAGTAGTAACCTCCTAAAAGATGATATTATCGCGTATGGATTTGGCTCGCTTCAGAAGCGGCTGATCCTTGGTATCCAGTTCTTCGTGATAGGCAACGCACAGATACATACAAACGCCGAAATTCGCGCCGATGTATCGGATCAGCTTACCCTCGCCGCCCAGAAGATAGAGAAGCTTCTTGTCGGTCTGGGACAGGATCGTCTGAATGGCTTCAATATGCTTGGGCAAGGCATCGGCTGTCTCCGCCTTGTTGACGATCTTCAGCACGTCAGCACCTCGGGATTCCTGCTCGCGGGCGATCATCAGTGATTCCTCAATGCTGAGATCCTTGTGGGTGTGACAGGACATCAACACCTTTCCGCCGCGGCAGTGGATCTCGTCGATCAACGCCTTTTGCTTGGCGATAGCCTCAGGGTCCTTGGTCAACTCATAATAGGGAGAGCGGTCAAACATATCTCCCATTACGTCGCAAAGGGTAGCGCCGCAATCAAGGGAGAGGAGCAAAAACTCGGCGCACTGCTCGTCGGTGAAGCCTTTGTTTTCGCCTGCACGGTAGCTTGTGACGTAGATGGGGCGACCCTCGCACGCGTCAAACATCTTGCGGATCGTTTCCTTGTTGCGGTATTCGTGGCGAAGCTTTTCCATTTGAAAACCGAAGGCCTCCGCGCCGTCCGCAAGAGAATCCTTGATCTTTCGGATCGCGTCGGTGGGGTTGGTAGGATGGATCATGGCGCACAGCAAGGGGCGCTCATAATTGAAAAAATCGTAGGACATTGTTCCTCCTCCTTTTGATTCTTGTCATCAGTATACAGAAAAGCGACCGCCAATGCAATGCTAAAAACATAATAATTTGATGTTTTTGATACAAAAAAACGAAAAACACTTGCTTTTTTTGATAAAAATAGTAAAATGAAAGCAGGGAGGTGAGAGAATGATTTTGGAGAAGATCGTATTGACTGAGATCAAAAGCGTGATCACCGTTTCGTCCGAGGCAGGCACGATGTCGCAAATGAACGATAGACCCACCCACGGTCTTTCCTTTTGCCTTGACGGAAAAATCACGTATATACAAAACGGCAGGGAATACGTTTCTGACAGAGAGCACGCCATTCTTTTGCCCATGGGACAAGGTTACGTGATCCGCCGCGAAAAGAACGGCCGATTTCCTCTGATCAATTTTCTGACCGCCTCTCCTGTCAGCGATGAGATCTGTGTTTTCCCCATACGGGACGTTGAGGCGTTCGTAAAAGATTTTGAAAGCATGAAGCGCCTTTTGCTGATGCCGAAAAGCAGAAACAAGCTTTTCAGTGTGTTTTATGAAATGCTTGATCGAATCGGCTCGCAGCAGGCCTCCTCCTTCAGCCCTGCGGATCCCATTGCCGCCTTTTTGGAGGAAGCATACGGCGACGCCGCGCTTTCCAACACCGAAATTGCCGCGCGGTTTCGAATCAGCGAGGTCTATCTTCGCAAACTGTTTTTGGAAAAGTATGGCGCAACGCCGCACCAATATTTACTGGAAATTCGTCTGAAGCGGGCAAAACAGCTTTTGTCAGAGGGCTATCTTTCCGTCACCGAGATCGCCGAGGCTTGCGGATTTTCCAATCTGTATCACTTTTCCCGCACATTCAAATGCCGTGTGGGCGAAACACCGACGGCCTATATGCAAAACAACAAAGCAACCAATATATAAAAAGACCGCCGAAGCGGTCTTTTTCTTATTCAAAGGATGCGGAGCGTCCCAGCTCAACCGAGATCGTCAGAATCTCTCCATCGCGCCAAACCCCAAGCTTCAGCGTGTCGCCTACGCGGCAGGTAGCAATGATGCCTTGCAGGATCTCCATCTGCGAACAGCTGAGACCGTTGGCCGTGATGATGATATCCTCCGGCTTCAGCTTTTTGGCGGAGTCAAATCCGTCGGTCGTGCTAATGACGCGAACACCGGATGCGGGCGCTTTATAGATTTCATAATCCGTAATGCCCATTTCCTCCATGGCTTCGGTATCCGAGATGGGGATATACTCGCCAAGAAGATTTTCAACACAGATCTCTCCGTTTTCGTTAAGAACGGTTATGATGATGCTTTCACCCATCAAAAGGTAGGTGGTGTCGCTGACGACGGTCATTCCCGTAATACCGATGGCGGCACCTTCCGTTGCGCCTCCGCCGTTGGGAATGGTAAGCTCGCCGTTGTCGATAATGTCATACAGCATATCAATGACGCTGTCGATGGGGATGGCAAATCCCATTCCCTCGTACAAGCCCGTCAGCTTCATACAGACGATGCCGACCACCTCGCCCTTCATATTGAAGAGGGGACCGCCCGAGTTACCGGGGTTTACGCTGGTGTCGGTCTGCAGAAGAGGAACGACCTTCTGAATGGAGCCGTTATCGTTCTGCGAGGCGTACAGTCTGTTGGTTGCGGAAATGTAACCCGAGGTCATAGTGCCGCGGTAGGAGATGCTGTGGGGCGTTCCAATGGCCATAACCTGCTCGCCCACGCGGGTCGCGGAGGAGCGACCGATCTTTGCCGCCTTCAGACCGCTCTTGGCAACCTTGATGATAGCGATATCGTTAAGCTCGTCGCCGTCAACGTAATCGGCTTCGACGGTCGTTCCGTCGTGAAGAATGACGCTAATGGATTTGGCATCCTCAACCACGTGCTGGTTGGTGGCGATATATCCGTCGGACGTCATAATGATACCCGATCCCGCGCCACTCGTTCCCGTATCGGTTATGACCGTGATGGCAACGTAAGAGGGATAGCATTCCGCATAAAGCTCTTCAAGGGGGGAGGCGGTGCTGACGGGAGCCATACCGCCGATGGCAAGGATGCCAACCAGAAGGGCAATTGCCGCAAAGAGCGCAACGCTCATGATAATGGCATAATTGCGCAGGCCCTTTTTATTATGCATCTTGGCTGCGTTACGATCCTGTTGTACCTGCGCCTCATAGTCCCAGCGATATACGTAGCGAACCTCGGGCTCGGCAGCCGCTTCCGGCATTTCTGCCTGATCCTTCTTCTCGACCTCAGCAAGGCTGATGAAGGGGGATTCCTCAACCGGTGCGGTTTCGGATGCCTCTGCCTCAGCCGGTACGGTGTCGGGGACAAGCGCCTCGTTTTTTTCTTCGGGAGTGTTCATTTTGTTTTCGTCCATGGGAAATCCTTTCCTTTCGGGAAACCACGTGCACCGTGGAGAATTGTTATTACTTGGTAGACCCTGTGGGGTCAATGGGAAGGGTAAAGAAGAATTCGCAATCGTGGTGATGGCGACTTTCTACCCAAATTTTTTCATTGTGCGCATCGATAATGGTTTTGGAGATAAACATACCGAGGCCGACACCGCTCTTGTCAAGACCGCGGCTCTTATCAGCCTTGTAAAAGCGCTCGAATACGTAAGGAAGATCCTCCTCGGGGATACCTTCTCCTTGGTTGTAGACGCTGATCACGATCTTCCTTCGTTTGCTTTCCGCCGTATCGTCGTAGCGGATACGAATGCGGAAGTCACCGCCGTCGGCGGCAAACTTGACGCCGTTGTCGCAGATATTATAAAGGATCTGATAGATGGCGTCACGGTCTGCTGTGACGAACATTCGCTCATCGTCGCAAAGGAACTCCACGTTCAGATGCTTTTCGTCAATTTTTTGCTCAAAGGAGATCAGAATGAGTCTGGCCTGCTCGCAGATATCAAAGCTTTGCATATTGAACTTTCGGTCGCCTGCCTGAAGTCTGGAAATGTCCAGAAGGGAAGTGACAAGACGGGAAAGCCGCCGCACCTCTTCCTTGATGATGCCGAGGTAGTAGGGCTGCTCCTCCTTGGGGATAGCGCCGATCAGAATGTTGTCGATGAAGCCCGAGATGGTTGTCATAGGCGTTCTCAAGTCGTGAGAAACGTTTGCCATAAAGTTGTTTCTCATGCTCTCAAGATTTTCAAGCGACTGCGCCATATTGTTGAAGGCAAGCGCCAGCTCGGCAACCTCGTCCTTGCCTCGTACGGGAACGCGAGCGTCGAATCGCCCCATAGCAAAGCTTTTGGCCGCCTTGCTCATTTCGCGAAGGGGGCCCGTGATCATCTCGGTAATAAAATACACGGCGATGAGGGTTGCCACCATGACCCAAAGAATGGATGCTAAGATGGTTTTGGTCATATCGCGGAGCAGAAGCACGAAGGAATTACTGGAATAGCTGACGATGATGGATCCCTGTACGTTGTCCGCCTCGTCAAGCAAGGGGATCGCATAAGAAACGTGGATGTTTTCAAACAGATCCGACATAGTTCCCACAAGGGCGGTTCCTTCACCGCGATTCAGCTGATCAATGGTTGCCTCGGGAAGCAGATATTGCGTTTCAAACTCGCCCGAGGAGGACTTTGAGGCAAATAACAGAAGGACTCCGTTTTTGTCGGCCAGAAAGACCGAAATGCCGTCCCAACTGCTCACGGTGGAGTTGAATACGTCAAAGATTTCGTCCTGACTGGATTCTACGAAGGCACCAAAGTCGCTGAAGCTTGAATTTTCATATTTCAGCTCAAGATATGCTTCAGTCGAGCTGGCCACGCTTTTTACGATTTCCGTCGTCGTGGCGGTGGAGTGATCGGCAACGAGGGAGAGCATGATCGACAGGATCATGCCGAAGCTGATGGCGATGATAAGTATGAAAGTGGTGATATACTTTGCAAATACGCTTTTGAACATACGTCCCCCTTCACCGCCCACGCCCCCGGGAGCAATGGAGTCAGTTCAGAATTTCAAATTTGTAGCCTACGCCCCAAACGGTCTTCAGAAGCCACTTGTCGGAAACGCCCTCAAGCTTCTCGCGCAGACGCTTTACGTGAACGTCAACGGTTCGGGAATCGCCAAGATAATCAAAGCCCCATACCTTGTCAAGGAGCTGATCTCTTGTGAAGACGCGGTTGTAGTTGGAAGCAAGGAAATA
>JAZLBM010000221.1:0-8949 GCA_045613705.1 Eubacteriales bacterium
ATAATGTTTTTCATAATAAAATCACCAATAAACTATTTCGCTTTTTTCTGCCTTATCTTTTTTATTCTCCACACCATAAACGGAAAATAAGTACAGATCGGCAACAGGAATCCGATCCCTTGATAGTCCGATTGCACCAACATATTGTAAATTCCGTGGTAGGTAATCGCTGTGGATAACAGCGCAAAAGTGCCGACAACAAACAGCTTTCTTTTCTTTTTTACAAAGGATATGCCGACACCGACGAGAAGCGTACACATTCCGTGCATAAGGCCTGCGCCGAAGGCTCTGATAATAGCATCAACCATATTGAACGAGCTATCGTTTAACATATAGAACGCATTTTCCAAAACGGCAAATCCGATACCAACCGCCATAGACGCAGTAAAAAGCGTTTCTTTTTTCGGTGTAAAAAGCGTTGCAAAGAGAAGAATCGGAAATGCTTTGAGTATTTCTTCCGACATGGGAGTCACTATAATAGTGATCTCAAAGGCACTCAACGTCAAAACACCACGTAAAAACGCATTGATCTCGGACGCGAAGACCGAAAGGAACATTCCAATAAGAACGAAGATGATTGGCTGACGCGCCTTTTTCTCCACAAGACATGCCATCAGCATAATCGGCACAAAAATCGCTACGAAAAGTATGTAGATCAAATTGTCCATCTCTCTGCCCCTTTCTTGGCGGCAATCATAAGTGCCACGCAAAATCCGGCAAAGATAACAGAGGTTATCACAAGCTGGGTATTGTAGAGATAATCCCAAGCGGTGAGGCAGAGCAGCTCTGCAAAGCCCAGACAGACGGCAAGAATGTTATAGGGCTTAATTGCCTTGATAAAGCCGAAGTCGAGATTTGGGATTAACGAATGCTTAAGGTTGTAATAAACGCTGAAAATGGCAGGAATCCAAACGAGTAGGGCCGCAATCTTCGTTGCAAGCGGAAGATCCTCCATAAGCCCATTGGGCAGATAGAGCAATATCGCACACAGAGGCGCTATCAGAGCGATGTGTCGCGCAGGGCGTATCTTCTTTGAGCCATCATCGACAATTCTATCCATCTGACCATAGCTCGCGGCGATGAAGAAAAGGAAAAAGCCAATTCTACCGAGATATGCCGGGGTAAAGCCCTCAAGCACCGTTTCGGTGGTGAGCGTTTGACACACATGGTAGATGCTACCAAGTGCGTGAGATCCCATCGCCATTGTTATACTCTGAAGAAAAAGAGGCTTCCCTTTTTTGAAAAACTTGTTCAAGCCGTATATAAAAGAAAACAGCGTTGCAGATAGAGGAACTAACTCCGCTATCCGCATACATATAAGGTCTATACCTTCCATTTTGCACCTCCTCATGTCATGCAAGAATTATATCTGCGGTTAAATGTATTGTTTCAACTGTCAAAGTTTCTTTTTACTGCAATCGCAATTTCGAGTAGAGTGTCTAGCAGTTCAAGGGAAGAAAGAATAAGATCACAAATGTTTTATTGTTTCTTCGTCTTGATCTTTTTATAAAACCGTGACAGCAAATCGGATGCCGCAACCATCAATATTGATACTGGGATAATCCACCACTGGGGAATATAGTCCTCTAAAGTACAAAGTAAAAACAAATATAAGAACCCATAGAGTGTCCAATGAATACAGTAGATGGAATTTACGCGGTTACCCATCGACTCAAGCCAATGTGAAATGCATCCGCACCACTTGTTGAGGTAATAGCCAAGACCGACCATAGCAATGCAAACAACCAATGCAAATAAAGCATCGCCAATACCAAGCCCGTAATAATCACCGCCGGAGAGATAATACCACTCTCCCACAATCACCATAGAACCAAAGTAAATAGCGGTTATAAACCAACTGATGGGAGTAACAATGCGGAAAAATGTTTCTTTATCGTTAAGCTTCTGCCAAGCAGAACCAAATACATATCCACATACCGGGAAAATCAACCAATTCAAAAGCGGGAAATATGAGTAATCGTAAGAATGCCAAATAAATCCTGCTACGATATCACCGATATCAGAACCGGTGGATACCCATTGCAGTAGTTGTCCTACACCAGAAAATAAAGCAGCTATTCCCACCATAACAGCGGGCTTTAAATTCAATTTCTTAAACAATGCGATAACAAACATTGCCATCGCAGCAAACTGCAGAATTTCCGCAGTAAAGAACAAATAAACATATTCGATGCATTCAGGGTCTCTAAAGATTAGCCATTCTAAGAATCCCGGAATGGCTGTTCGCGCAATTTCCAGCAAAAAGGCAATGCCTACCATAACCCATGCTCTACGGAACATATCTTTGGCACTGTTTTTTCTGCTGTAGCAAAAGCTAATTCCCATACAGAACATAAATACAGGAGCCGCAAAAGAACCACCGAGGAATTGATCAAAAATCCCATAGGAAAGCTCCATTGAAACTTCCGGATCAAAGAACCACGCCAATATCTCAAACGCATGAGAAAAAACCATAAGGATAATGGCGATACCTTTTGCAATATCCAGTTCCCTTTGACGTCCTAAATTAACTTGCTCTTTAACAAAACAATTTTTTATCGTCTTAACCATATGTACCATCCTGCTTATTCTTTAGTTTTTTTACGGATGACCAAAGATGCGAAAGTGAAACCAATCAAAAGAGCCTCAACAACGCCGCCTACTACCGCAAAGATGATAGCACCGGTGCAGGTATAGGTCAAATTGTAGTCACCCATTCCTTCGGCAACCTGTCTGAAAGCGTTGATCTTCATTGCATAGAATGGTGAAGCAAGCGCCTCATCAAAGTTCTCGTTGATGTAGGCAACCTCGGCTTCATATTCCTCATCTGTTTTTGCCATCAAAGTGAATACGTAGCCGTCTTTGTAATAGTAAAAATCCTCAAAGGGTTCTTCAAAGTTGGAATTGTCATTGAAGAGCTTTCCGTCGGGGTAAAATTTCACGGTTCCCTCAAACGCTACACCCTCATAAACTGTTTCGTTATGGTAGCTCATACCGTAAGAGATCGGTCTTGCAATCATATACGTATAGAATCCCAGGAAAAGAACGGTCACAACCAATAGAATGATTGATGTTTTTGCATTGGATAAAATGTTTTTCATAATAGCCTTTCCAGCAAATCATGTTGCTTTTTACCTTATCTGATTTAATTCCCTATACCACCAATGAAATATAAGTGGAGATTGACAACACTGAAATACAACCACTTCGGGTGACAGAATGCAGCGATAGGCACCCCTTAATTGAGTCTTCACTATTTCAGCATTAAGTCCGTATTATTATCGGTCCTCGGCGCCAACGAAAACGCCGAGGACCTCTTTTGAATTAGACTTGCAACGGATCGCACACGTAAAAGTGTTGTTTATTTGGCAGCCGTTCCTCTGTTTTGGGGATTCATCAAAAACAGATACTGTCTGTCTTATCCAGAAGGATTGCCAGCATTTCCTTGCATCTTGCGATCTTGGCAGGACTGTCTGCTTCATTGGGGCGGCGAATCGCACGGCGAAACATACGGGTATAGCCAATGATCATTGCCTTTTCTGCAACGGTCTGGCAAACGGCTTCATCATCGGTGCCAAGGTACATCTTCAGTGCCATATCCCAGAACTTCTCCGCAGTTTCATGGGTATAGCCGAAGAAATTCATAGTTACCTGATGGTCAAGTTCGGAATAGCCAATAAATGCATTGAACATAGAGCCCAGTTCAAACACGGGATGGCCCATGCACAGAGTATCCATATCGATCAGCAGAGGCTCGCCGTTCTGCACCATGATGTTGTTGGTGTGATAGTCACCATGCATCAGGGTGTTCTGCTTGGGGACCGCCTCCACCAAAGCACGCAGTTTCTTTCCCTGTACCTCCGGCAGATGAGGTGCCACAAAGTCAGCCCATGCCAGAGCAGTTTCCTTCATATCGGGAACTTCTCCGTCTTCCACCTCGGTAGAGTGGATATTCTTCAGCATATCAATGTAGTACTTTGCTGCCTGGGTCAAATCATCCGGATTCGCACGGATCAGCTTTGTAACACTGGTAGCATTCAGCAGTTCTGTAACGGTGCCATATGCGTCACCCACACGAACAATGCCGTAAGGAATAGCGGTGTTGATGCCGAGAATAAATGCTTTTCTTGCGTTTTCACGCTCCTGCTTAATTTCAGGAAGCGCATCCTTCGCGAAATAAGTTTTGAGGATGGTTTCGGCATCATAGCGGTAGACAGCACCGTTGGCACCCTTAGCAATGAATTCACAGCCTTCCACACTCATCTTCGGATATGCCTTTTCTACCGTGACCATATCGGTAAAGCCGGTCATATCAAAGACTTCATACACATCGGCAGCAACGTTAATAATTGCGAGCTTGGGTTCTTCTTTTCTGAGTCTCAGAATCACACGCAAGCCTGCGGAAGAAATGTACTCCAGCTTGTCCGCATCCACAACCACATGCTTTCCGGGATTGTCCTTTTTGATGCTGAAGATCTTCTCCTCCGCTACAGCTGCATTGGAAGCATCAATTCTGCCCTCAAGGGCGATATAAAGAATATCTTTGTCTAAACGATAAGTAACATCCATTGTTTTATTCTCCTTCTCCAAAAACAAGATCTGTAAGCGTTTTATATTCGAGCCATGCCGAAGTATTAGACAAGCGTTCGGTTAAAGTGGCGATTGAGCGATAGTACCAAGCCTGTTCGATTACATTCTTTTGATTAAATCGCTGCCACATTGCCACACCCTCCGATTTAAAATCACGGTAGATGGCACGCATATTGGCAAGTTTGTCACCCAGCCATACCATAAGCACAGCGATATCATCGGTATTTTTCAGCACTGCCAAGGATTCTTCCTTACGGATACGCCAAGTATCACTGGGTAGCAGATCTGGCCGTTTATCCTCGGTTTCAGACTGCACCAGTTCTCGTACACGCTTGCCGAATTTTTCTTCAATTTCCTCGATGGTGATACCCGTGTCTTCCACAACATCATGCAAAACGGCTGCGGCAATCAGGGTCTGATCGTCGGACATTGTGCCGACGATCACAGCCGCTTCCATAGGATGAAGAATATACGGAGCATCACTCTTTTTCCGCCGCATTCCGTCATGCGCTTTGGCTGCGAAGGCGATTGCTTCGCTTACAAGTTCCATTACTCGATCACCAGAATGTCTGCAAAGCCGGTCATCTCGAAGACTTCCATAACTTCTTCACAGACATGCACAACCTTCATAGAGCCAACCTTCTGCATTTTCTTCTGTGCACCCAGCAGAACACGAAGACCTGCACTGGAGATGTACTCCATGCCTTTTACATCAAGAACAAGATTTTTGGTGTCACCAATGTCGTTATTGATGGTTTTCTCCAGTGTGGGAGCGGTAATAGTATCAAGTCTACCAACGATTTCAATGATGGTTTCAGCTGCATTTTTCTTAATATCAATAGTCATCTCTGCAAATCTCCTTTAAAGTTTTTTGATCATAGTCAGAATGTTTTCGCCGTTTTCATAGGCATAACTAATGGAATCCATGGTTTTCTTTGCAATGAAAATACCCAGGCCACCAATCTCACGATCCTCAGCAGAGAGTGTGATATCAGGATCTGGTTTCTGCAGCGGATCGAAGGGGACGCCCTTATCCGTCATGCGGAATGTAACGATGCGACTGACCTCGTCAAAGTCGATAGCAAGGGTCATATCACCCTCGCTTTCACCGTAGGCATAGTGAGCAACATTGACGAACACCTCTTCCAGGGCGACGCAAATCGCCATTTGTACCTTCATGGAGCATGCAAAGCCCTCCAGAGTCTCCTCCACAAATCCCAATACATCATTTAAAGCATCGATCTTTGCAGGAAATGTTTTACACGTCATATGCTCACCTCCTTCTTTCGATTTGTAATCAAACATCAGCATCGTAATATCGTCAAACTGGGGTGCCTCACCAACAAATTCATCGATATTTGCTTTCAATGCCGGCAAAAGTTCAGTTGCTTCTACGGTCGCATTTTGGTTCATAAAGGTCAAGAGTCTATCTTCACCATAAAGCTTGTTTTCTCCGTTCGTAGCCTCCGGCACACCATCTGTGTACAGGAACAGCCGATCTCCGGGATTCAGAGTAAGCTCACCTGCTCGGTAACGAACGCCTTCCATGCCGGCAAGTACAAATCCTGCGCGAGTCTTCAGATATTCAAAGGATCCGTCAGCACGCTTCAGCAGTGGCGGATTATGGCCTGCATTGGCAAACTGCACATTTCCGGTTGTCAGATCCAAAATACCCATCCAGGCAGTAACAAACATACCGGATTCATTGTTTTCACAAAGCTTTTCGTTTGCCTGAGTGAAAATTTCGTTTACCGTCAAGCCTCTTTCCGCCAAGTCCTTGATGATGGTTTTTGCAGTCATCATAAACATCGCCGCAGGAATTCCCTTTCCCGAAACGTCAGCTGCAAGGAACGCCACCGTGGTGTCGTTAAGCTTGTAGAAGTCGTAGAAGTCTCCTCCTACCTCCTTTGCTGCGATCATCTGCGCATAAATGTTATAGTCCTCCCCCTCTGGGAAGTTTGTGGGGAGTGCAGAAAGCTGAATTTGCTTTGCATATTCAAGCTCCTTGTCGATACGCGCGGCTGCTTCTGCAATATACTGCTTCAGCGTGGCAACCGTGGAATTGATATCATCGGACAAAGATGCGAACTCTTCATTGGTACGCACATCCACAGTTGCATTCAGATCACCCTTTGTGATCTGCGCAAGGGTGTCGTTAATTTTCTTTAGGTTGTTGATGATAACACGCTTAATCAGAATGTAAATGAACACGAATAGTGTTGCAAAAATAAGCACTTGCATGAAAACACTTGTCAGCATGGAAGCATCGCGCATGAACATAGCTTCTGCTTCAGGCATAGCCGCGACAATGCAGTAGCCCTCAACAAACTTGAAGACATACATATAGCGAAGGCTTGCATCAGTTTTGCCGTCTATAACATCTGCGTAGTAAAGAGTGGTAGCTGTTTTTCCGCTGGCCATTTCTTCAGGCGGAACGATGCCAATCGCAGATATATGCAATCCGGAATATTCATTGTCGATCACCATGTTGAGGTTTTCGTCACATACGGCAACAAATCCGCCGGTGCCCACATGGCGATTTTTCGTAACATCCACCACAAACTCGTTGAGCATCTCATGGAACTGCGCAGCATCGTAACCCACCTGGATAAATCCGCCGCCGCTGAGATTGACAGCTGCATATTTTCTCCACACAGATTCGTCCTTGCCTCTGGGCGAATACGCCTGGACAAAGGAATCCTGGGTTTTCAGCATATCCACAAATTCTTTGGACTGTGCCTTGCTGTTCATGTCATAGTTCCCAATGACATCCGGCTCCGTGGAATTGATGATCAAACCGTCTGCGTTAACCACATTAATTTCGATGAGCCCGTGCTCCTGTACCAGTGTCTGCAAGGAAACTTCGGGATTATTTTCATATTCCTGCTTGACCTGCTCTGCGATTTCAAGAAGCTGACGGTTGGATTTCTCTCTTACAGTTTCCTCTACATCGTTGATACCAACAGTAAACAGTTCCTGGGTTTCAAGCTGTGCCATTCCATCTTGGAGAATCAGAGTAAAGGTACTGGTGACCAGATAGGCAATTATAATGCAGCTGAGCAGTCTTCTTTGGAATGTATGGGCAATGCCCTCAGAAATCTTCTTTCTGAAAAAGTTCTCATGGCTAAAAAGAGATACTAAGATAATTGAAAGCCCAACAGCCACAGAATTGCCCAGCATCATGGGCGCAGTGGCGCCTTTGACAAATTCAAAGGCATGGGAAGAATCGTCCATATTGGTCAGGAAGATCAGAATCATATGAATGACTTCGCAGACAATTGCGATGCAGATGCCATAGCTCCAGGTGGGCTTTTTATTGTCAAACATCAGTTTTCTGAGACCTGCCGCCATCAATCCAGCAAGGATCGTTGCGATACTGCAAGCAATCCGCGTATAAGTACCGGCACCCCAATATACTGAAAACCATCGGTAAAGGCCACCGATAAATCCCGATATAATACCTGCGGGTGCGCCGAAGATAAGACCTGCGGACAGCGGCGCCGCATCGCGGACATTCACCACTGTTCCCAGCATATTCACACCATAGCTGGAAGCAAAAGCAGAAACACTGCCGAACAGGACGCCAACAATGATCTGCTTTGCCATATAGGGCAATTTCTTAGCAGGCGTATACTTGTCTATAAGGTAAACGGTAAGGACAAGCAAGCAATTAAGCAATATTGGAATTATCAATCTCATTCAAACACCTCTTCATATAAACAAATCAAAAAACGCCTGAACTGCATTGGAGATCACATCACCAATGACGCCAATGGACAAAAGCAGAATCATGTACAGAAACATACTGCCTTTGCTGACATACTCTCTTGTTATGCTGTAATAGAAATTAAACTGTCCTTGGAAATTGTTATCACGATTTTGATTCCATTGATATGTAATAACATCTTCTTTGTGGTAATCCGAAGGAAGATACTTCGAATACAGATTCTCTTCCAAACGACGTATCCGATAGCAACCGGTATCATTGAACTCGTAGTTTTCATCAATCGAAATGGTAATAACCGCCTTTTTCAGCTTTTGGCGGTGAAATGCACCGATTCGTGTGATCTCCTCCGGCAAAAGTCGGGACTCATTAATACGAATGGAATAACCGTATTTTTCAGATACCACCGGTGTTGTGATCAAATCTCTCAGGCGGTCTACCATATTTCCAACATCAACACGAGGTTTGAAAATTTCGTCTAATGTTTTATGGGGCATCCGCCAGATAAAATACGCCTCGTCATTATCTAAAAACGGCTGTAACTGTTTAAAGTCAATGCTGAGCAACGTTCCATCTGCCAGATGTGTTATCTGAAGCGCAAGCGTACTGATATGTACGATATCAACAGTCTTTCC
>JAZLBM010000222.1:0-4249 GCA_045613705.1 Eubacteriales bacterium
CTCAAGGGGGCGCGTCCGCGCCCCCTTGTTTTTTTGCATAATTTTGAAAGGGAAATTGATGTTTGTCGGTACGTTCAAATTTTAGTTTGAACGAGACGGAGTAAGAGCCCACACTCGCTGCTCAAACACAAAAGAGCGGAAACGAAAGATTGCTTTCGTTTCCGCTCTTTTGTGTTAAAGCTCCAACCATTTACGGTAATGTTGATTTTTCGGAAATGCTTTTTGCATAGGTTCTGGGAGCCACGCCCATTTTCTTTTTGAATACGTATCCGAAATGAGATTGGGACGAAAAACCGCATTCATAAGCGATTTGAGTAAGAGTCCTATCGGTAGAGAGCATAAGGTCGATCGCTTTTCGTATTCTCCTTTCGGCGATGTAGTCGTGCAGAGTTTTTCCGGTTGCCGACTTAAACATTTTGTGAAAATATATAGGAGAGAAATTGAAGGTGTCGCTCATTTTTTGCAGACTCAGATCAGAAGATAGATTCGCATTGATATGCTCTATGGTGAGTTCCACAACTCTATTGCGATAGGACTCGGAATTGCGTTTCACAATCTGGGCGGGGATAAACTGTGAGAGGGTGTGAATCAACTTTAATACCAGACTGTAAATCAAGATAGTATCTTCAGGATTTTTCGTATGAAACAGATAGTGTAGCGAAGCAAATATCTCTTTGACGCTGACAACACTTTCTAACTCTATGAAAACCGGCAATGAAGTCAGAATATCAAACAATTGTCCTTCCCCCACCATCAGATGAAGGTAATAGTGCTTGAATGATGTTTCTGCTTGACGCACTTGACCCGGTTTGCAGCAAACAACAGTGTTTTCCAAAATTGCATGAGATTCCCCATCAATATAGGCGATTCCGCCCTTTTCAAGAGGGAGCACAATTTCAAAGAAAGTATTTTTATGATTCAAAGAAACGCTTGTGTTTTTAGCACTATCAAGAGTGCTGTATAATCCAACAGATGCGATTTTTGGCATAACGAAATCGTCCATAATACCATCCCCCTTCTTTCAAAAAATAATATTTAGATTATAAAAGATAAGATTTTTGTATCTTTATTTATTGGAAACATTATACAATAAGAGTGCTTCCATGGAAAAATCGTAATTGTTTTTTGTATTCAATTGCATTATAGTGCATTTTGTGATACAATGATTGTAATATTCTGGCAAAGAATATAACAATATTCACTTTTTAGGGATGAATCGCATGAAAGACACTCGATTTAAAGAAGAAGCCAGGCATGGCGAGCCTGATTTTCCGATGCAACATTATTTTGTGGATAAAAGTCACCCGCGTTATGAGATGAACTTGCACTGGCATAGCGAATTTGAAATGATTCGTGTTTGCGAAGGCCAGTTACTGTTATTTGTTGAAAGTGAGGGCCATCTGCTATGCAAAGGTGATGTGGCATTTGTAGGAAGCGAACAGATGCACAGAGCAGAACCGTTGAATGCGATCTATGAATGTATTGTATTTGATTTGAACATGCTTTGTCGACACGGGTCAGAGCGTATCACAGCTTACATTCTTCCGTTACTTGCCGAGGGCGTAGAGATCAGATCCTTGAAGGAAAACGAAAATCTACTTTTACATCAAACGGTAGATGCGCTTTTTACTTGCATTAAAGAGAAGTGCGGCTATTTTGAACTTCAGGCTTATGCGTCATCTGCCCGGTTAATATATTTGCTTTACACTGAAGGGTATATTAAGCTTCCCCAAAAGGGAAAGCATGCCCCTCACCGTAAAGCTGTTATGACAAAGCTAATCCGATGGATCGAAAATAATTATACGGAAAAGATCACCTTACAGTCCCTCGCCGAGGTAGTAAGAACCAACGAAAAATATCTTTGCCGTTTTTTCAAGGAATATACCGGTGTTTCTCCTATTGAGTACGTCAATCGCTTGCGTATCGAGCGGGCTTGCTCAGATATTTCGGCGGACATGATCAATATCACCGCCATTGCCTTTGATTGCGGCTTTAACGACACCGCCTATTTTTGCAAGGTGTTTAAGCGCTATAAGGGAATGACACCCGGAGAGTACCGATCTTTCATTGAGGCGCACGCAAAGGAATAAAGAAAAGCGGGACAATATGAGAGAAATGCTCGCGTCGTCACGCGGAACCGTGCTGTTACAGAACTTGCCGAAAAATACGATCTTCCCGTAGTAGACTTATATTCTCTGACCAACGAGCACAGAGAGCGGATTTCCTCTGACGGTGTTCATCTCACAGGAGAGGGATATAAGCAGTTGGCCACTATATTGGTTGATGCGGTAAAGAACGTTATATAGCCCCCGGTTTAATTTTTAACTTACATAGGAGATATCAAAATGGCAGAAAACAGATTGATTGGATCGTATCCCGCAATCGGCATTCGTCCTACCATCGACGGTAGACGCGGCCCCCTCAAGGTTCGCGAAGGACTTGAGGAGCAGACCATGGGTATGGCAAGAGCAGCCGCAAAGCTGTTCGAGGAGAATCTGAAATACTCCAACGGCGAGCCCGTGCGAGTTGTAATCGCAGACACTACCATCGGTCGTGTGGCCGAGGCAGCGGCTTGTGAGGAGAAATTCAGAAGAGAAGGGGTTGCTGTGACCCTCACCGTAACACCTTGCTGGTGCTATGGCTCCGAGACTATGGACATGGATCCCTCCACCATCAAGGCGGTTTGGGGACTCAACGGAACCGAACGCCCCGGTGCCGTATATCTGGCGTCTGTCCTGGCAACGCACGCCCAGAAGGGGTTGCCTGCCTTTGGCATGTACGGACATGACGTGGTGGATGCGGATGATGCTACCATTGGCGATGACATCAAGGAAAAGCTTCTTCGCTTCGGTCGAGCGGCCATTGCGGTGGCGACGATGCGCGGAAAATCCTATCTGCAGATCGGCTCCATCTGTATGGGTATCGGCGGCTCCATCATTGATTCGGATTTCTTGGAATCCTATCTTGGTCTTCGTGTAGAGTCGGTAGACGAGGTGGAGATCATCCGCCGCATGACCGAGGGAATCTACGATGCGGCTGAATATGAGAAGGCACTTGCCTGGGCGAAGGAAAAGTGTATCATTGGCTTTGACAAGAACCCCGACTTTGTCAAGAACAGCGATGAGGTCAAGGAGGAGCAGTTTGCATTCGTCGTCAAGATGGCGCTTATCATCAAGGATCTGATGAACGGCAACAAGAATCTGCCCGAAGGATGCGAGGAGGAGGCAGTGGGACACAACGCCATTGCCGCAGGCTTCCAGGGACAGAGACAATGGACGGATTTCTATCCCAACGGAGATTTTGCGGAGGCCATCCTGAACACCTCCTTTGACTGGAACGGCGTTCGCGAGCCGTACATTCTCGCAACGGAAAACGACGTGCTGAACGGTCTCGGCATGCTCTTTATGAAGCTTTTGACCAACCGTGCTCAGATGTTTGCGGACGTCCGCACTTACTGGTCGACGGAAGCGGTAAAGCGCGTGACCGACTATACCCTGGAAGGACGTGCCAAAGAAGCGGACGGCGTGATCCATCTGATCAATTCGGGAGCCTGCTGTCTGGACGCCAACGGCGAAGCCAAGGATGAGAACGGCAATGCAGTTATGAAGCCTTGGTTTGACGTGACCGAGAAGGATATGGACGCTATTATGGCCAACACCACATGGAATCCTGCGGACAACGGTTATTTCCGTGGCGGTGGCTATTCCTCCCGCTTCGAGACTAAGGCGGAGATGCCCGTAACCATGATTCGTCTCAACCTCGTCAAGGGACTCGGCCCCGTTCTGCAGATCGCAGAGGGCTACACCGCCAAGCTCCCCGAGGAGGTCACCGACAAGCTCTGGAAGCGTACCGACTACACCTGGCCCTGCACGTGGTTCGTACCGCGCTGTGACGGCAAGGAGGGCTTGCCCTTTGAGAACGCTTACGAGGTGATGAACCACTGGGGCGCGAACCACGGCGCGATCAGTTTTGGCCACATCGGTGCCGACCTCATCACGCTCTGCTCGATGCTTCGCATCCCCGTTTGTATGCACAACGTGCCCGAAGAAAAAATCTTCCGTCCCGCAGCTTGGAATGCATTCGGTATGGACAAAGAAGGACAGGACTACCGGGCTTGCGCGCCCTACGGGCCCATGTACGGCAAGCTGAGCAAGTAAATTCTTCATAGGTAGCATTTGCCCACCCCTTGTCTGGGAGGGCAAATCTGCAAATTAAATCGAAACGGAACAATCCATAAAGGAGATCGAAC
>JAZLBM010000223.1:0-2988 GCA_045613705.1 Eubacteriales bacterium
AACACACCGATAAACATCAATTCATCTTCAAATTTTGATTTGTCGGTGTGTTCGTCGACACATTTAAGGCCTCCCTCCGAGAGGGAGGTGGCACACGGAGTGTGACGGAAGGAGCCTGCGAGATGAGCGATTAGCACTCGCTATATCAAGGCGCAAAAGATTTTGTTGCGTGGGCTCCTCCACCCGCTTCGCGGGAGCCCCCTCCCGGAGGGAGCCTGGCAGAGCAACTGCGAACTCACCGCTAAACATCAATTTTTAACTCTGCACTCTGCACTCTGCATTCTGCACTTCGCGCGCCGGCGCGATAAACATCAATTTCTCAACCTTTGGTTAAGGTAGGGCTTTTTGCGGCTTTTCGGTTGACAAGGGGTAGGGAAGAATGGTATAATGAGATGATTGTGAAAAGAGAAAGGGGGGTTCCCCGTGATATTCGGAAAACACATTAACCGATACTATCTGAAATACCTGCCTGCGCTGCTCTTTGGTATTGCGTCGCTAGTTATGGTAGACTTTATGCAGCTGGTCATCCCCGAGCTGTACCGTATGGTGGTCAACGGCCTCAACGACGGCGTGGTGGAGGTGGACGGCGTTTTGCACACCTTCGATATGACCTTCCTCCTTGACGAGATCTGTCTTCCTATGATCTTCGTCATTTTGTCGCTGGTTGTGGGACGCTTCCTTTGGCGTATCTGCTTCTTTGGCGCAGGACTTCGTGTGGAGATCGATCTTCGCCGCCGCATGTTTGCCCATTGCCGTGAGCTTTCCACCCAGTATTACCAGGTCAACAAGGTGGGTAACCTGATGTCCCTCTTTACCAATGACCTTGAGACGGTGCAGGAATGCTTCGGTTGGGGTGTTATGATGCTTTGTGACGCCCTTTTTCTCGGCGTGCTTGCCATCGTCAAGATGATGCGGATGAACCCTGTGCTCACCCTTCTGTCTCTCATTCCTCTGTCCCTGCTTCTTGTGTCGGGACTGATCCTTGAGAAGTACCTTTCCCGTAAGTGGGAGACCCGACAGGAGGCCTTCTCCAAGCTTTCCGACTTTGCGCAGGAGAATTTCTCGGGCATCGCCGTCATCAAGGCCTTCGTTAAGGAGGGCATTGAGCTGGCATCCTTCCGTCGCCTCAACCGCGAGAATGAGGACGCCAACGTTGAATATACCAAGCTTTCTACTATGTTCCACATCACCGTCACCCTCTTTGTGGAGTCGGTCATCTGCGTTATCCTCGGCTACGGCGGCTACCTGGTTTCCGTAGACGTGTTCAACGCGGGTCAGCTTGTGGAGTTCATCGGCTACTTTACCGCAACGGTATGGCCCATTATGGCAGTCTCCGAAATGATCGATATGCAGTCCCGCGGCAAGGCGTCCCTCAAGCGCATCAGCGAGCTTCTTGACGCCAAGCCCGACGTGGTGGACGTGGACGTGACCGACGTGGACGAGCTCACGGGCGACATCGAGTTCCGCGGACTTAACTTCCGCTATCCCGACGGCGAGTTCGACGTGCTTCGCGACGTGTCCTTTACCATCAACCGCGGCGAGAACGTGGGTATTATCGGAAAGACCGGCTCGGGCAAGACCACCATCGTGGATCTGATCCTCCGCACCTATAACGTGCCCGACGGTACGCTGTTCCTTGACGGACACGACGTCAACCGCATTCCCATCCGCACCGTACGGAGGTTTGCGGCCTACGTTCCTCAGGACAACTTCCTGTTCAGCGACACCATTGAAAACAACATTTCCTTTGCCACAGACGGCGGTGATATGGACTCGGTAGAGGCGGCCGCCCGTATGTCGGACATCCACGACAATATCGTGGAGTTTGCCGACGGCTACGGCACGGTGCTGGGCGAGCGCGGCGTGACCGTTTCGGGCGGACAGAAGCAGAGAATTTCCATTGCCCGTGCGCTGATGAAGGATGCGGCCATCCTGATCCTTGACGACTCGGTATCCGCCGTTGACGTCAAGACCGAAAAGGCTATTCTTGAGAACCTGCGCCGCGTGCGCCGCGGAAAGACCACCATTCTTATCGCTCACCGCATCAGCACCGTGGAGAGAATGGACAAGATCATTTTCGTGGACGACGGCAAGGTTGCCGCCGTGGGCACCCACGCCGACCTGTACGAATCCTGTCACGATTACCGCGTGATGGTAGATCTGCAAAAGCTGGACGAAAAAGAAGAGGAGGGCTCCGTCAATGCGTGAATTTTATCCTCTTTTGGTGGTAGGCGCCGTCATCGGCCTCTTCTCCATCTTTTTCCTCGTGGCCTTTCTTTCCATCAAAAACCGCAAGGAGGCCATCGGCTTTGACCGTCATATGAAGGACGGCGAGATCGTCCGCCGCCTGCTCCGCTACGCCCGACCCTATGCAGGTCGCTTCGTGCTGGTGTTTGCGGTTATGATCCTTTCCATCGTATACGATATCGTGTCCCCCCTTGTCATCGGTTATATTGAGGAGATGATCAAGGAGGACTTCGAGATGTCCCACCTTATCGCTATGGTTGTGGTATATGCGGGCATTCTTGCGGTCTCTCTGATCTCGACTTATATTCAAGCTATCGTTCTGCAGAAGACGGGTCAGAGCATTATCTCCCGTCTGCGCGAGGACGTGTTCGTCCACATCGAGAGCCTGTCCCACGCCCAGCTTCACGCCACCCCCGTGGGTAAGCTTGTGACCCGTGTGACCAACGATACGGGCGCCATCTCCATGATGTTCACCAACATCCTCGTCAACCTTCTGAAGAACTGTCTTGTGATCGTGGGCGTGCTGGCCGCTATGCTGTGCGTCAACTACGAGCTCACCTTGATGGTGCTTTGCTTCGTGCCCTTCCTGGTGCTTTTCACCGTCATCTTCCGTAAGTTCTCCCGTAAGGCTTACCGCAAGGTCAAGGACGGCACCACCGATATCAATACCTTCCTCTCCGAAAACCTTTCGGGTATGAAGATCATCCAGATCTTCAACCGTGAGGAGCGCAAGCAGGAGGA
>JAZLBM010000224.1:0-2163 GCA_045613705.1 Eubacteriales bacterium
AGGGTTTACAGCAAATCTATGTTACCATAGAAGTGGGTGAGCTCTTACCTCGCCTTTCCATCCTTACCCTTGCGGGCGGTTTATTTCTGTTGCACTTTCCCGGTAGTCGCCTACGGCTGACGTTATCAGCTATCCTGCCCTATGAAGCCCGGACTTTCCTCACGGTAATACCTTTCGGCATGATACCGCGCAACCGTTTGGTGCGGTCACATCGGGATTATACCACACGCCTGCCCGTTTGTCAAGCAAGAAAACCTTCTATTTTTCTTCGTTTTCTCTTGTATCCCGTCTTGGTTTGTGCTACAATGAGGTGAAAACACCGCCTTGGGGCGAAGCACCGAAAGGAGAACGCGCATGAACACCCGTTACGGAAACAAGATCACGATGGACACCTTCAAAAATGAGGGCTACGAGCCTTGGAGCTATGCCGAGACCCTTGTGGACAAGTGGATCGCCGAGGGCTATCCCCGTGCCTACGAGAAGACCTACCCCACCGCAGAGCTTGAAAATCAGGACATCACCTATCCCCACGACGCCTACGTCATCAAGACCGACTGGAAGTCCAACACCCCCACCGCCGATTGGAACCGCCGCATTTATGCCCGTTCTATGGAGACGGTCGGATTCAAGAAGGGCGAGCCCACGGAGCTTGGCAAGTATGGTGGTGCCACAAACGCAGGCTTTAAGGGTGAAGCCACGGGCTTCTTCCACGTAGAAGAGCACGGCGGCAGACCCTTTATCATCGACCCCGAGGGAAATCCCTTCTTCGCGGTGGGTATGAACACCGTTCAGCTGGGTGCCACCGACAATCAGAAGCGCGTGGCACTTGAGAAATACGGAAGCGAGGAGAAATTCTTCGAAGCCGTCTGTGCCGAGATGCGCGACGTGGGCATCAACACCGTTTGGGTGGGCAATCCTCTCGTCATCGCAGGCTACGGAAAGCAGGTGGCCGCCGTCGGCTCGGGCGGTATCAATCTGTATATGAAGACGCTGGCACTGGGCGTCTCCACGGGAGGCTCCGCCGCCTATCGCTATAACAACACGATGAACGTCTTCGATCCCGACTTCGTGGACTTTATGAAGGCCCGCACCGCCGAGGTCATAGCCCCCCTTGCCGACGACCCCCGTATCGTAGGCTGGTACTCGGACAACGAGATCCCCGCACAGCAGAACATGCTTGAGTGCTATCTTACCATCGACCCCGCCGAGCCCGTCAACGCCTTCTCCTACGCCGCCGCGTGGAGCTTCCTTGCGGCACGCACCGAAAAGGCCGAACCCACCCTTGAGGATATCACCCCCGAGCTCTCCGAGGAGTTTAAGGGCTTCGTATACGACCGCTATTTCCACGTGGTCAAGGACGCCATCCGCGCGGTCGACGAGAATCATATGTATATGGGATGCCGCGTGCACGCCTGGAACAAGACCAGCGAGGGCTATCTCCGCGCCGCGGGACAGTACGTGGACGTAATGACCGTCAACCTTTACGGCGGTCTTGAGCCGCTTGCAACCACTCTGAACTGTATGGTGCGCTTCTCGGGCAAGCCCTTCCTTGTTACCGAGTTCTACGCCAAGTCGGAGGGGGCAAAGGATATGAACGGCTACGAGCTCCGCAATCAGACCAACGCGGGATGGATCGTCAAGACCCAGCACGACCGTGCCATCCATTATGAAAACTACATCCTTCTGATGCTGGAATGCCGCGCCTGCGTGGGCTGGACGTGGTACCGCTTCCGCGACAACGACCAGACGGTCTATGCCGACGAGTCGGGCAACCTCTATACCGTCTATGACTACAAGAAGGGCGCCATCTGGGCATACTACAACGTGGCAACGGGCGACGTAGTGCCCGCCGAAGAAGCACCCGCTATGACGGTGCACTATCAAGGCGAGCGCGACACCTCCAATCTCGGCTCCAATAAGGGTATCTACGATAACTTTATGAACCGCTACGAGGTGATGGATAAGATGAAAGAGGTCAACGAGCAGCTCTTCCATCTGGTTGCATTTTTTGACAAGAAATAAAAAAGCCAAAAGGGGCGCGTACGCGCCCCTTTGTTGTTGGATAAATTGATGTTTGTCGGTGAGTTATGGCTATGCAGAAATGAACGAATACCTGGTAGGGGTCGGCGCCCACGACGACCCGCAACGAACGAATTTGCAGTT
>JAZLBM010000225.1:0-2103 GCA_045613705.1 Eubacteriales bacterium
TATCATAGGGAAGGCTTTCGACGCGAGTGCTAACACACCTATAAATCAAAATTTGAAGGATAAATTGATGTTTATAGGTGTGTTCGTCGGCACATTTAAAGCCTCCCTCCGAGAGGGAGGTGGCACACGGAGTGTGACGGAGGGAGCCTGCGGGACGAGCAATTAGCACCGCCATATCAAGGCGCAAAAGATTTTGTTGCGCGGGCTCCTCCACCCGCTTCGCGGGAGCCCCCTCCCGGAGGGAGCCTTATAGCGTGACTGCGAACCCACCGACAAATCAAAATTTGAACCCATCGGGGGGGCGGTTTCCGCCCCCCTTTTTTATCTCTTACGCGGAGACGGTGAGGTCGAGGAGCACCATTTCGGTGGGGTAGACCACCTTGGCGCCGTAGAGGTGCAGACCCTTCACGGCGTCGGCAAATCTCTTCTCGGGGCGGTAGGCGTTGATCTCGGAGAGCTGCTCCGCAAAGGCGATGGCGCGACCGGTACGGGCGATGCACTTGTGGCTCTTGCCCTCCACCACGATGTTGTTGGACACGTAGATCTTGCAGCCCGCGATGCTGCCAAGACAGCCGTTTTCAAGGACGTCGGCATTGTCGGTAGCCACCGCAAGCTTTGCCTTGATGATCAGCGCCGCGATCTCGGGAGACACCTCGAACACGATGTCGGAGGAGTCGGTCACGTTGTTGACGTACAGAAGCTTGCGCGCCTCAATGAAGCTGTCAAGCAGGTTCTCAGCGGTGGCAGTGCCGTTGGTCACGGTGTTGCCCGCCTCTCCGTAGAGACCGAAAATATACTTGTCCGCCTCGTTGGCAAGGGCGCTTGCGGCTACCTTCATAGCGGCGCTCATCAGCTTGGGGCTGGACTGTGCGCGGTCGATGTCGTCGATCTGGAAGTTGAAGCACTTGGCGCGGTCAATGACCAGCTCGCGCACGCTGTCGTCCAGGGTCTGAGGGGTGGAAAGGTCGGTGTCCTTGGTGTAGTCGCCCACATTGATGGCGCCCACGCCGCAGATCTTGACGGTGGAGCCGCTGCCGCGGATGTCGCCCTCAAAATCGCGGTTACAGTGCTTGACGGCGATGTACTGCTTGTCAAGCTCGGAGTAAAGGTTCTCGCTCCATACGGTAGGAATAAAGTTCTTGATTGCCATAGTTTTTGTTTCCTTTCTTTTTTGTGTTTTTTTGTTTTATGTGAACGGGCGGGGAGGATAAATTGATGTTTATCGGTGTGTTCGTCGGTGCACTTAAAGCCTCCCTCCGAGAGGGAGGTGGCACACGAAGTGTGACGGAAGGAGCCTGTGAGATGAGCGAATAGCACCTGTCATATCAAGGCGCAAAAGATTTTGTTGCGCGGGCTCCCTCAGTCGCGTTCCGCGCCAGCTCCCTCCCGGAGGGAGCCTTGCAGAGCAACTGCGAACATGCCGACAAATCAAAATTTGAGATCCTTTCCCCATCATAGAAAAAGGAGAAAATCATGTCTACCAAAATTCTTCCCATCGGACGCGACTGGCTGGTTCACAAGGGCGACATTGTTGCGCCCATCACCGAGACCGGCTTTATGAAGGCCGGCGTATGGAAAATGAACGGTGCGTCGCAGACACTTGACGAATCGGGCTGGAAAAAGGTGCATTTGCCCCACGATTTTGTGATCGAGGGCGAGTTCTGCCGCTCCCGCGACAGCTTTATCGGCAATTCCAGCGATATCCCCGCTATGGAGGATCTTGACAGTATGCACACCAGCCGCGGCTCGCTTTCCACGGGCGTGGCTTGGTATCGCCATCATTTCACCCTTCCCGAGGAGGCGCGCGGCAAGCGCGTTTACCTCCGCTTTGACGGCGTATACCGTGATAGCACCCTTTACGTAAACCAGTATCTTTGCCGCAAGA
Source organism: Eubacteriales bacterium (assembly GCA_045613705.1). Lineage (GTDB taxonomy): Bacteria > Bacillota > Clostridia > Oscillospirales > CAG-272 > RGIG8775. The sequence continues at coordinate 1,886 of JAZLBM010000225.1, forward strand.
CCTTAAACGGCTATCTCGGCTTCACCGCCGACGTCACCGACCTTCTCTGTGACGAGGGAGACAACCTCATCGCCCTTCGCGTTGACGCCAAGGAGACCGAGGGCTGGTGGTACACGGGCGGCGGTATCTACCGCAACGTGTGGATGATCATTGACGAGCAGGTGCATATCGCCGAGAACGGCGTGCAGGTCATCAGCGACGTGGACTACGTAGGCAAG
>JAZLBM010000226.1:0-3833 GCA_045613705.1 Eubacteriales bacterium
CGTTAAGCCAGGTGATAGAGTAACCGTCAACGTGGAGACCTTCTGCGGAGAGTGTTTCTTCTGCCAGAATGGTTATGTGAACAATTGTACCGATCCGAATGGCGGTTGGGCATTGGGATGCCGCATTGATGGCGGGCAGACGGAATACGTGCGTGTACCTCTTGCCAATCAGGGCTTGAACCGCATACCCGATAGCGTGACTGACGAACAGGCTCTGCTTGTGGGCGATGTCCTCGCCACAGGATTTTGGGCAGCTCGCATCTCTGAAATAACTGAAAACGACACAGTTCTGATAATAGGAGCGGGACCAACGGGAATCTGTACGCTCCTTTGCGTGATGTTGAAGCGACCGAAGCGCATCATCATTTGTGAGAAGTCTGAAGAAAGAACACGATTCGTGGAAGAGCATTACCCCGAAGTGCTGCTCACCACTCCTGAAGAGTGCGAGGACTTTGTTGTGAAGAACAGCGATCATGGAGGAGCGGATAGGGTGCTCGAAGTAGCTGGAGCTGATGACACTTTCCGCCTCGCGTGGGAGTGTGCCCGTCCGAATGCGATAGTAACGGTGGTTGCTCTTTATGACCAACCACAAATTCTTCCTTTACCTGATATGTATGGCAAGAACCTTACCTTCAAGACTGGCGGTGTAGATGGATGCGATTGTGAGGAAGTTCTTCGCCTTATTGAAGCAGGGAAGATTGACACCACTCCGCTCATCACGCATCGTTTCCCATTGAGTGAAATAGAAGAAGCCTACCGCATCTTTGAGAATAAATTGGACGGGGTGATAAAGGTGGCAATCATTTAATTTAAAGACAGGTGTTTAGTTTGCTCGTTGAGGCTATGCCTTATGGGGAAATGTAGTTTTGTAGAGCGTCTTTGAAGATGTATGCGGCCAAGGCTATTTGTATGGCAATAATCAAAGGGATGCCGTATTTGAACTTCTTGTGCTGGGTCTTGTGGTGCCAGACTTTCACGCCACACCATGCTCCAATACTTCCGCCAACGACGGCAAGTAGGAGCAGGGTGGATTCCGGAATGCGCCATTTCCCTTTCTTGGCCTTCAGCTTGTCAATGCCATACACGATGAAGGCGGTGATGTTGATAGCCGTCAAATAATAGAATAAGCAGACCTCCATTATTTCAGTTTCTTGCCGTCTGCAAAGGCATTGCCAACACGCTCGCCTAAGCGTATATATCCGTGGTGGACTGGATCGTAAGTGATGAGCTGCATCTTTTCCACATCGGGCTTGCCGTCCTCAGCAAGGTAGGCCTCATCTACAAGGATGTTAACGATTTCTGCCACAATGTAGTAGCCCTCTTCGCTTTCGTCAATTTTGCGAAGAATGCGGCACTCCAAAGTCATCGGGAAGTCCGTGAATACTGGCGCATTCACGTTTTCAGCCTTCGTGGCGGTCCATCCCGTTTTCTGCATCTTCTCAGGGTCGTTCTTGGCGCTTACGATACCCACGAAGTCCGATGCAACCATCGTGCCTTTTGTGGCGAAAGCTACCGTAAAATCCTTGCATCGGGCAAGGTTCTCCGTGGTGGCATGCGCCCCCATGCTGACCATGATTTCCTTGCTGTCCCATTGACCGCCCCATGCCGCATTCATGGCATTGGGAGTGCCGTCGCTATTGTATGTCCCGATAATCAGTACCGGCTGTGGAAGCATCCACGCCTTTTGTCCAAAGCTTTTCATTAGAATATCCTTGTTGCTTGATGTTGATTACTGTTCTGCCATACGCTTTCCTGCTTCGAATGCTTTTTGCAAGTCCTCCTCCCAATGTGCATCGCGCCAAGCGTGCTTTGCCTCTTCGGAGAAACCTCCAAGCTCGTAGTTGTCATATTTCGCCACTTGGGTAGTGTTGTAGCCAATAATGCGTTCGGGCTCGCCAAGAGCAGAGGTGATGCACCATTCCATTGAGCCGAAGTGGTTGCTGTTGTTGCGTTCAGGCATGCCGTTCATGGTCTCAACTAGTACCACAGACATACGCTTTGGAGCGGTAAGGCTGTAGTCGTTGTACGAGAGCCATGGGAAAGCCAAACGCTCCAGGAAAGCACGCATCAGTCCCGTCACCTCACCGAAATAGATAGGAGAACCGAGCGCAAGACCATCCGCCTGGGCAATCTCCTCTAAAATGGGAGTTAGCGCGTCCTTGAAGCGGCAGATGTTCGAAGCCTTGCTTTTCAGTTTGCAGGCCATGCACGACATACAACCCTTGAAGTCAAGGTCATACAGTCGTATGGTCTTAACTTCAATGTCACTATCCGCCGATTTCGCTCCTTCGGCAAAATTTTGCAATAACTTTGCGGTGTTCATGTTCTTTCGCGGACCGCCATCGATGATGATTATCTTTTTCATTGTCTTTCTTGTTGTAGTTGTTCTTTAGAAAACACCTCTTTCTCTGCAATGTTCCGTACAAAGGTATGGGAATAAACCCAATTAAAGAAAATAATCGTGGATAAAGGTGTGTAGGGGAGTTCTGTTTGTGAAACTTTGTATAGTTAAATCAGAGTAAGCAAGATACAGACAATTGGGTGCATTTCTATAGGCAAGCAGAGCGTCCCTTCCCCCCCCAAAAAAAAAACTAAGCCTCAATAACGTAACGCTATTGAGGCTTAGTTTATGCAATTTACTGATGATTTACTTTCCGATGCAGAGTTTTTCAACGCCTATTTATAACTTTGCAAATAGAAGATAAAATGGTATACTTTTAGATTATTTTTTGGTATACTTTCATGTTATTATTTACACTAAAGAAAGTATTACGTCCTATATATACTTTGGGTATACCCAATCTGTCACATCGCCCCCATACGGCTTTGCGACCGATTTTGTATTTCTCCATTATCTCACGTAAAGTATAATACTCATTTTTGTCAGCCTTCTGATTGTTTCTTTTTCTGTATGATGAAGAATCTTCAAAGAACTTATCCAAATCTTCTCTGCGGATAAAAGTTCGTTGGCGTATACGGACGGCTTTTATAGTACCTGAATAGAAATATCTATATACGGTTGTTAAGCATACGTCCAATAAAACGGACACTTCTTTGGGAGTCAAAAATGGCTTAAGATAGAGCTCCTGAATTTTAACATTTTGCTCTTCACTTTTTGACTCTTCCTTTAATTTACCTTTTCTGATGCTTTCATTCCTCCGTTTTACGACATTTGCACACTGCCTTGAACAGTATTTATTTGTCATTTTGGATGCAACAAAGCTCTTTCCGCACTCACTACATGTCTTTAATATTCTCATAACGATGTCTTGTAAATGTCGCAAAGTGGAGATGAGGTCGCCATTTTTCTTTGCAACCTTTTTCACCATTTTGCAATGTTTTGCATTACGTTACGTGGATTGAAAGATGCGAGTAATGACGGACATTGGAACTTTTGCACTGTTTTGCACATGGTGTCCTTAATTCGTTTTTTACATCATCCGTAGACCGCACTTTGGAGGGACAGGAACGAAATTTGAGCCAAAATTAGTGTGAAAAACTAGTACGAACAAATACTATCTGGAAAGTGTTAAAATAAGGAAAGCCATCCTAAATGGATGGCTTTCAGTACTTTATGCTAAATTAGTGTAAGTTGTTATAAATTGCTGATAATGAGGCTATTTGCCGATGCAATACTACGAAAAAATATTAATATTGAAAAGTAGAATTTCGCAAAATTCTATATATCAGCCACATATAATCTGAGTTTGGCACACATTTCGTGATTTTTGGCACACGTGTGCCAGAATATGCGGCAACTAAAAGACCTGTCTTACACCTCTTGTCACATGTCGTTTATTTATTTTCCTACGCAGTATGATGTCAACTTTCCA
>JAZLBM010000227.1:0-2381 GCA_045613705.1 Eubacteriales bacterium
GAAGGGTGAGACAGCTTATAGACGTCGCTGCCATCAAGGGAAATAATTCGGTAGTGTTCTTGTATCTTTTTCTTCATAGCAATCCCCCTTTCGTTTCGTATTTGTTTTTTCTTATTATAACATAAATCGGGCTTGAATTCAAGATACCATTAGTGAAAGCAGGCACGCATAGCAGAAGAATGCGGACAATATTTGCTTTTCTGCGAGTGAGAACCTGTCTTTCCATTTACACGATTACGGAAATTTAGCAAAATCGCGAGTTTCTTCATGTTTATATAGGTTTTTCAAGCTTCCCGGAATCCCGCCAAAATCCAGTTAGTAATTTTCGAGGCTGTTTTTGAAATTCTGTGCAAGTTTTTGAGAGCAGATTTCACGCGGCCTCTGCCGGAAGCTTTTTCTTTGACTATAGTGACTCAATCCTAATCGTTTAAATGGAGCGGGCTGATTTCGAAAACCACTCAAATCGCCAAAGTTAACCCCTCGGCAAGCTTTTTCGTTGCCGTGGGATTAATCTCATTCGTCTTCGCCGATTGACAGAAGGAAGGCTTCAGACATCAGCCGTACTCCAAGTCGGAAGCCGTAGGAGAAGGCATCACGCTCCGTGATGCTGTGCATTTCGTTACTGCAGTCCTCATACTTTTCCAGCATTTCCTTCTGCTTTTCCGTGAGCGTGCCGTCCAGTTCCTCTCGGTTTCTGACCACCAATTTCATCAGCTCCTTGAGCTCTTTATCACCGCGTGTGCATTGCTCGAAGGGGGAGACGTTGCCGTACCAGAGTTCGTCAAGTATTTTCATCCCTGACTCTCCCTCCACATGTACTCTGCGAAGCGTTCCCGGTTGTCGTGCAGTTGACGGTATACATCGATTTTATAGTATTTGTGAATATTGCGTCCAAGTTGAACACCCTGACCGTTTGAAACTGAACAGTCGAAACGCTCAAGTTGAGCAGTGACGCCGCCGAGGTTGAACACCCTCGACGGCCAAACTGTACACCCCCGACGGCGCAGTTGTACATTGACAAAGGACGAAAAGTATGGTATCATAATTATGCTTTTAGCCGTAACGGAGGATAGGGCAACGCTGAGGAGCGACCCGAGCGACGGATACGGGATTTGGCGGGAAGAGTGATACCATGCCGTACATGGGGTCGCTCTTCTTTTTTGTTTGTCATAGCCATCACTCTTCCCGGAAAATCCGTAAAGCGTTAAACCTCGGGTCCGGGCAGAGCCCGGTGAGCTGAAGGCTCCTTACGCATTAGATCTCCGACACGCCCCTCCGCTTTCGCATGGATTCCTTGCAATCGATTACGATTGGGTAAGAGTCGTGTACGATGCGGTCGCAGATGGCATCCGCTAGAATAGGTTCACCGATCTTATCCCGCCAACCGGGAACGTCGAATTGCGAGCAGAAGATGGTAGATGCCTTCTTGTACCTTGCCTCGGCAATCTCCAGCAGATCTCTGGCTTCGGTTTCTTTCAAAGGATAAAGCAACCATTCATCAAGAATAAGCAGTGCTGGCTTCTTGTACTGCTGAACGACCTTGCGGTAGGTACCGTTACCTCGGGCAATCGCCAACTCGGTCAGAAGCTCAGGTAAGCGTACATATTTCACAGTGAGGAATTTTCTCACCGCCGCCATGCCAAGAGCACAAGCCAGATAGGTCTTGCCACTGCCTGTTGCTCCGAGAAGCATGACGTTGTGGTGGTCTATGATGTAATCGCAGCTTGCCAGCCTTGCGATCTGCGCCTTGTCCAGATTTCTATCGGCGTGGTATTCAATATCCTCCACGCAAGCATTAGACTCTGCAAAGCCTGCGTTCTTAATAAGGCGCTTCAGGTGGTTATTCTTTCGTGTAGTCCATTCGTGATCCACGAGAAGGCCGAAGCGATCCTCAAAGGATACCCCCGCCATATTCGGATCGGTCATTTGATCCTTGAACGCCTTGGCCATGGCACTCAAATGCATTTCCTGCAGCTTGGTTACGGTGTTTTCAGTCAGCATCACTTCTTACCTCCGTAGTACTCGGCTCCACGGGTAAAGCCGTATTTTGCAGAGGATTCAGATAATGCAGATACGGTTTCTTCCACCTTATCCTGCCCCGAAGAAAGGATGGCCTGTATGTTCTTGAGAGAGGGACGCGGTGTGAAGGTCAAGGCCTTCCTGCAAGCGCTTTCTAGCCTTTCGGGCGTGTACTTGTCCGCTAACTTCAACAGCCCCATACAAGCCTTGTAGCCTTGCTGCTCGACCTTGTAGCCACCGAGAATGGCAGAGATAACGGCTTGCGTGTTGGTTCCAATCTTTTCAGCCCACTTACGGAACCTGTCTCCGTTCCATTGCACGTACTGCTGGTGATTAGGAGGCATATGCTCCTCTACGGTGCT
>JAZLBM010000228.1:0-3464 GCA_045613705.1 Eubacteriales bacterium
CGGACCGGACACAGCGGCGTCGTGCACCGTCATGCGCTCGCGGACGAGACGCTCCGTACGGGCGAGACCGACGCGGCACTGGTTCTCCATGAGCTCGGCGGTCGTGCGGATGCGACGGTTGCCGAGATGGTCGATGTCGTCCATCGTTTCCTTGCCCATGTAGATCTTGAGAAGCAGCCGGATCGATTCAATCACGTCGATGCCCCTCTTGTGGAGCGTGCGGAGCTCCTCAGGCACCTTGCCGGAAAGACCGAGCTTCTTGTTGATCTTGTGGCGGCCGACGTAGCCGAGATCGTAGTGGCCAAGCTCGGAGAAGAGCTTCTGGAGCATCGCCTTGGCGTTCGTTGCGGTCGGCGGATCTCCGGGACGGATGCGACGGTAGATGTCTTTGAGAGCATCCTCCTCGTTGTGAATGCCGGCCTTGGCGTCCTCACGAAGGGTCTTGATGAGGGTACCGTTATCGACGGACACATCCACCACCTCAATGGTGGAGATTCCGGCGGCGTTGATCTGCGCGAGAAGCGACGGGGTGACGGGATCGTAGCGGCGGGCGATGACAGCCTGGGAGCCATCGTCGACGAGGTCATCCTTGATCACAAAACCGCGAACATCGGACTCTTTGTATTCAGCGCCGGTGTCGAGCTTCTTGAACGTGTAGAAAAGGCGCATGATATCGACATCAAGACCGTATCCGAGCGCACGGAGAAGCGTGGTCGCGTAGAATTTACGGCGACGGCGGCGCTGATCCATGAAGCACCACATCACGTCGTTGGTGTCGAACATGATTTCGATCCAGTTTCCGCGGTCAGGGATGATGCGCACGGAAAGAAGCGGCTGGCCGTTGGCGTGAACGGTGCGCTCCGTGGAGATGCCGGGACTGCGGTGGAGCTGGGAGACGATCACGCGCTCCGCACCGTTGACGACAAACGCGCCGTCACCCGTCATCATCGGAACTTCGCCGAGGAACACATCCTCTTCGCACACATCCTCGCCATCCTTGAGGCGGAACTTGGCGTGAAGCGGCTTGGAGTAGGTATGGCCGTCACCGAGCGACTCTGCAAGGGAGTACTTCTCAGGACCGAATTCATAACCCACAAAATCGAGCACATAGCGTCCGTCAAAGCTCGCCACGGGGAAGATTTCGCGGAAAATGGCCTGAAGACCCTTGTTCTCGCGCTTCGCGGGCGGAACATCAGCCTGCAGAAAATCATTATAGCTCTTCGTCTGGATCTCAATGAGATCCGGCGGATCGTAGGTATTCTGGAGTTTCCCGAATACTTTGCGTTCGGCTTTTGCCATGTTGTTTACCTTTCGTGTAGAACCGGCCATAACACGCAAAACACGCCTTAACACGCGAAAATGCGTAAAATGAGCCGACTCGGCTTCGTCTTGAAATTCGTGGGCTCACGCGCAAATGAAGTCCGGTAAGCAGCCGGTTTGTTAACTGTTAAGGCGTGAAGTCGTATAAAATATCAAATCACAGCCCAAAAATCAAGAGAAAAGTGACCGGAAAATCCGCACCTTCTTACCCCCTTGCGTTCTCCATGATGCGCGAGCATCTGAGAAAACCTGATCACATCCGCAGGCGTCGAGAAAAGCCCGCCGCCAGGAGCCGGTGACAGGGGTCGCTCCTTGGGGACGACAAGCTGACGGGCGCAGCGGTCAGAAGCCAGTCTGAGCGGCTTCCCGTTTGAAGCAAGATTGCCATCAAATTAGCCCCGTACGCCAAAACCTCACTGCCCCAAACTATAGGACAACCACAAAGTCAACAAACTCAAACCGCTATTCAAACCCTTTTGCCATTTCTTCAAGAATTCTGGGGCAACAAACACCCCGACTGTTGCCTTCCGCAGGGACAGACCCCAATTTTATACAATCTCACCCGTACAACGCGCAGCTTGCGCGTTGCCTTTCGGAGGGTCTGTCCCTTCAAGAACCAACAGAAATCATTCAATTAACCAATCATCCGCCCACTTTTTTAAACTTATCTCATTTTCTTGAAGGGTGTGTCCCTTGATTTTCCAGATCTTCACAGATTGATTTGTGAAAATAAGTGAAGATTTGTGGACTAACAACTAGCCACTAGCCACTAACGACTGTCCGCGATTCGCCGCCGGACCGGGAGGGGCAACGTCCTCGCTGCCCGATTCGCCGTCACACTGGCAACGAGGACGTTGCCCCTCCCGTGCGGCTAAATCCTGCGCGAAGCTCTTTGCCTATGGTGTGGCTAAATTCTGCGCGAAGCTCCGAAAGCCAATTTCAAGAAACCATTGTCCCACACGTCTCGCGCGTCCCACACGTCCCACTTCGCCATTTGCAAAGCGCGAAGCACACTTCCCTTACGCGGCTTCAACAATCGGCTTGGCGGTGCATTTCCAGCTCGCCTTCCGCATGAGGATGCCGTTCTCGGTGACGACACCGTTGCGGTAGGCGGCTTCGTTTGTCTCGAAGTCCGGTGCAAGGATCTTTTCGATGGAGGTCTTCTGATCCTTGAGCTTTTCAATCTTCAGGAGTACGTCGACCAGTTCGGCTCGCTTTTCCTTGATCTGGGTTTTCGTGAGTTTCATTTGGTTTGTTTCCTTTCTTGGTTTTTTGAGTGATTGATTTTTGTAGGCGCTTTGCGCTTTGCAATCTGCTTTTGGGTAGGACGTGTAGGACGCGTGAGACGCGTGGGACATTTGATTTTCAAGAGGAAGATGCCTGAGAGCTTCGCGCTTGGCAGATGCCTCGATAATCTCATGAGGAATTCTATGCGCAAAGCTTCATCCGGTTACTTTGCTTTCTGCAAAGCCCACCGGGAGGGGCAGCGTCCCCGCTGCCCGATTCGTCGCCACACGGGCAACGAGGACGTTGCCCCTCCCGTGTGGCTAAATTTTGCGCGGAGCTCTCAAAGCAAATTTCAAGAAACCATTGTCCCACGCGCCGCACTCGTCCCACACGTCCCACTTTGCTATCAGCAAAGCGCGAAGCGCAAAGCCTCGCACTGCACTGCAGCCTACAAAGCGCGAAGCTCTGTGAAATGGGTTTGTGTGCTCCGTGTCGTGGAGCACCTGCCGTTGTTGTTTTCGATTCAGTTGTCAAAGATCAAATTGGCTCATTCCTCTGCCACTTTGCAGGTGCGAAGCACACCTTCAAAGCGAGCGGAGCTTGTAATGGGCGAGAGGTGTTGCACGGGACGCCCGGAAGGCGGCACGGCATTTCGGCGATTGAGGCCGCTGATCGCGCAAGCGATCACGAGCCGACCATACACTGGCAGGTGAGCCGAACGAGTGCCGCCTGTAGGGAGGGACCCGAAAACACCTCTCGCCCAGCGCTATGCGGAGCGAGCCCGTGGGGCGGATTGGCGGCTCGGCTGTAATCTCGCGTTGCCGCCAATCACAAGCCCCCTTGGTTGAGAGGTGGTGAAAATCACACACCCCTCACATACAGTCGGCAAAATAGGGGGTGCGTCCGAAAAAATCGAG
>JAZLBM010000229.1:0-17051 GCA_045613705.1 Eubacteriales bacterium
TGATGCAAAAGCTTCGCCACGGCGTTACCGAGATCAAGGTGCACGGTATGTATTCCCATACCGACAAATATATGTTGGTCTGCATTATCAACAAGCGGCAGATCGGCGAAATGATGAAGATCATCAAAAGCTATCCCGACACCTTTGCCAGCTTCCAGAAGGTGAATGAGGTGTTCGGCAACTTCAAGAGAAACATATGAACAAGCAATTTTGTTATACGGTCGACGATAATATCCGCTTTCTGAAGGAGCTTTCGGAGGGGGGACTTAAAAGCCTTTTCGACCATCCCTACCTTGCTATGTATCGCCGTTTACACGAAAAATACGGGCTTCGGGTACAGCTGAATCTGTTTTACCGTTGTCCCGGATTTGACCTTTCGAGGATGACGGATCGCTACCGCGGGGAATGGGCGGCAAACGCCAATTGGCTGAAGCTTTCCTTCCACTCCAAGGAGGAAAGTCCCCGTCCTTACGAGGCCTCCGGCTATGACGAGGTTTATACCGATTGCGCGGCGGTGCACCGCGAGATATGCCGATTTGCAGGGGAGCAGAGCCTTGCCTCCACCACCACCGTTCACTTTTGTCTTGCTACAGATGAGGGACTCCGCGCGCTGTACGATAACGGCGTGAGAGGGCTTCTCGGGCTCTACGGCGCCGACCAGCGGCCAAACCGCTCCTACCAAAGCAATGAGGAGGAGTGCATACGTCTTCGCGAGGGTGAGACGGTAACGTCGCGCGGCATCGCGTACGGCGGCATCGATATTATTCTGAATGCCTATGATACCGATACCATCGTGGCGCGCCTTGGGGCCATCGCCCACCGTCCGCTTATCAAGGTCATGATCCACGAGCAGTATTTCTATCCCGACTATCCCCGCTACCAGGCGGAGTTTGAGAGCAAGCTTGATGCCACCTTTGCCTGCCTTGCCGAAAAGGGCTACGGAAGTTGCTTTTTTGAGGAAACCTATAAAACGATAGGAGAACAGATATGAAAGATTATAAGGAGGCTTTTGAGCGCGAGGTTTCGGAAACGTCCGACTTCCTGTTTGAAAGCGTACAAAGCTCCAAGACCAACGCCAAGATCAGTCATTACACGAGAGCGCTTGCGGTCAACGCCATCTTTGTCAACGGCACCATCCGCTTTACCCGTTGGGACTTCCTTAACGATATGAGCGAGTTTACCTACGTGTACGGTCTTGTGAAGGAGGCGCTGGAAACGGGTGACTACGAGGAGGAGTTCTGTCGCTATATGCGAGAGATCAGTGACATTCACTACACCCTTCGCAAGTCCACCGAGTATCCTAAGACCGAGGACTACTACGTGGCGTCCTTCTCCTTCAATCACGACTGTCTGCCCCTTTGGAGCAACTATGCCAAAATGAACGAGGCGGACGGATACAGTATCCAGTTCAGCCGCCACGATCTCCGCAAGAGCCTTCAAAGGAAGAACGGCGTCACCATTTATCAGGGATGCGTCATTTATGACGTAGAGACCCAAAAGGCGCTTGTGGGCAAGATCCTGTCCTCCCTCAATACGCTTTACGGCATTATGGAGGACGAAGCGGAGCGCGCCGAGCGCGTTGCGGCGTGCTTTGAGGAATACATTTCTATCGTGGCAGGCTTTTTCAAGCATCCTTCCTTTGCCAACGAGGAGGAGTTCCGCTTCGTGTATAAGTGCTCCAAGGATGAGACCCGATACCCCATCAAGACCCGCGTGCTGAACGGCATTATCATTCCGTGTATTGACCTGGAATTTGACCGCGAGATCTGCGAGAAGATCACCGTGTCTCCCGCGGTCAATCCCGTGACGGCACAGAACGGTCTGCGCTTCTTGCGCGAGCTGGTGGGCGGACGCTTCGACATTGCGGTGTCCTGCATTCCTTACAGAAATATTTAACGAGGTGGATATGAATGCTCTGAAAAAAGCGGTAGAGGCCATCGTCCGCGAGGCGTCTCTGCTTATGATCAAGGATGATTTTCAGGTGAATGAGAAGGACGGCGCCATCAATATCGTCACCTCATCCGATCTTGCCGTGCAGCGTTTTCTGTGCGCAAGGCTGAAAGAGCTGTTGCCCGAGAGCGAATTCTTCTGCGAGGAAGAGGATCTGCAGAGCGAGGGCGAGTACGTGTGGATCATCGATCCCATCGACGGTACCGCCAACTACGCGCGAAGCCTTGGCGAGAGTGCCATCTCCGTGGCGCTTGCTCACTGCGGCGAGGTGATCCTCGGCGTGGTCTACAACCCATATAAAGAGCATATGTTTACGGCGGAAAGGGGAAGCGGCGCTTACCTTAACGACCGCCCGATCCGCGTGTCGGATAAGACCTTCGGGCAATCGCTCTTCTGCACGGCGGCAAGCCTCTATTGTAAGGATTATGCCGAGACCTGCTTCCGCATTATGGAGGATACCTACGGAAAATGCAACGACTTCCGTCGCTTTGGAAGCGCCGCTCTCGAGCTTTGCTATCTTGCGGCGGGCAGATGCGATCTGTATTTTGAGATTCGTCTGTTCCCGTGGGACTATGCGGCGGCACAGCTGATCGTTCACGAGGCGGGTGGCGTTGTTCGGGGCTTTGACGGTGATCTGCCGTCCCTTTGTCAGCCTTCTCCCGTCATCGGTGCCAATAGTCGCGAGAATTTTGAGATTCTGAACGGCATCGTGCATAGCCATATGGACAGCATCCCTTACCGCAAGGGATAAATTCCTAAAACACTTGACTTATTTCCCACATTCCAGTATAATTATGATAATGAAATTTTTTCAAGGAGCATTTTGATATGTATAGAATAGGTGTTGACCTTGGCGGAACCAATATCGCCGCAGGACTTGTTGATGAAAGCTATAAGATCATTCGCAAAAAGAGCGTTCCCACGGGTGCGGATCGTGCCCCTGAGCTGATCGTTGCCGATATGGCAAAGCTCTGTCGTACCCTGTGCGAGGAGGAGAAGGTGGATCTTGCAAACGTGGTTTCCGTTGGCATCGCTTCTCCCGGTATCGCCAATCACGATACGGGTGTGGTTGAGTACGCCAATAACCTTCCTTTCATTAATTTCCCCATTGCCTCTATGTTGTCCGAGCAGCTTGACGGCAAGCCGGTCTACATTGAGAATGACGCTAATGCCGCGGCTCTTGGTGAGGCAGTTGCAGGCGCCGCAAAGGGAACCCGCAGCTCGGTTATGATCACCCTCGGCACCGGTGTGGGCGGTGGTATCATCATCGATGGCAAGGTTTACTCCGGCTTCAACTACGCGGGCGCAGAGCTGGGTCACATCGTTATCGAGCACGACGGAAGACAGTGCTCCTGCGGTCGTAAGGGCTGCTGGGAGGCATATAGCTCCGCTACGGCTCTCATTAAGATGACCAAGGAGAAGCTCGAGGAGTGTCACGCGCGCAAGAGAAAGACCATTATGGCAGACGCGCCCCGTATTTCGGGCAGAACCGCCTTTGACGCCATGAGAGCGGGTGACGAGGCGGGTAAGGAAGTGGTCGAGATGTACCTCTCCTACCTTGGCACCGGTATGGTCAATATCGTAAACATCTTCCAGCCTGAGGTGATCTCCGTGGGCGGAGGCGTTTCCGGTGAGGGACAGTGGCTTGTTGACGCGCTTCTTGTCAAGATCCGTGCTGAGGAGTACGGTCACGGCGTCGTGCCCGGCACCAAGGTTCGCATCGCGCAGCTCGGCAACGACGCAGGTATCGTCGGTGCGGCTGTTCTCGGTATGTAATTTGCAAAAAGAAAAGAGAGGCTTTTGCCTCTCTTTTTTTATAGGCTGTCCGCAAAGGTGGTGGCGAGGGTATCGCAACGCTCGTTGTAGGCGTGGCCGTTGTGACCGCGCACCCAGATAAATTCCACCTTGTGGATGGCCAGGAGATTCAGAAGTGTCTCCCACAGATCGGGGTTGAGAGCAGGGGATTTGTCCGCCTTTTTCCAACCGCGGGCGCGCCAGCCTTCCGCCCAGCCTTGGGTAATGGAATCGATCATATATTTGGAATCGGAGTAGAGGGTGATCTCACAGGGCTCCTTGAGAGCCTCCAGCGCCTTGATGGCGGCGGTCAGCTCCATACGGTTGTTGGTGGTCTCCCGCTCGCCTCCGCTCATTTCCTTTTCGTGCTTGCCATATACTAAGATGGCGCCCCAACCGCCCTTTCCGGGGTTTCCGCGGCACGCGCCGTCGGTATATATATCTACGTGCTTCATTCTTTTTCTCCGATTCGGTTGCTTGCTTTTTTACTATCTTACCACAAAAAAGAGGGAAAAGCAATAATTTTTTGGTGAGATATTGCTTTTTGGTTGGGAATATGATACAATAACCCTATATTACCGTTTTCAATAGAGAATTATGACAGAAGATTTTACGGGAGGAATGCTTATGAATACCGAGCAAATGGAACAGCAGGTATCCGTGACGGAGTCCGAGGCGGTCAAGACCGCAGAGAAGCCCAAGAAGAAGCGCCGTCGCAGACTTGGGGACCGTGCGGACGGTCGCAGACTTCGCACCACGCCCCCTATGCTGAAGATCATGCCGTATATAATGGAGCGTCGCTACGATGCGCTGAATACCTATTCGGACAGCTTTGACGTGACCAAGCTGGATGCGTATTGCAGAAGCAAGGTGAAGCAGGGTTATACCCACTTTGGATTTCTCCACGTATTCCTTGCGGCTTACGTCAGAACCGTCTCCCAGCGCCCCGGTGTCAACCGCTTTATCAGCGGACAGAAGGCCTATGCCAGAAACGATATTTCCGTTGTTATGGTGGTCAAGCGCAGCCTGTCTCTGGATTCGGAGGACGCGTGCATCAAGGTGCATTTCTCGCCCGACGAGACCATTGATCAGATCTATGAAAAGTTCAATAACGCCGTGCAGGAAAACAATAAGGCGGGCGAGACCAACTCGCTGGATAAGCTGAATCGCTTGCTTCTCGTGATTCCCGGTCTCTTGCTTCGCTTCACCGTAAAATTTCTTGCCTTTTTGGACTATTTCGGTATATTGCCCAAGGCGATCATGGAGCTCAGCCCCTTCCACGGCTCGCTGATCATCACCAGTATGGGATCCCTTGGAATCAAGCCCATCTATCACCATCTTTACGATTTCGGAAACCTTCCGATCTTTGTGGCATATGGTGCTAAGAGAAGCGGTGTTGCTCTCGATAAAGAGGGGAACGTCAGCAAGCGCCGTTACATCGATATCAAGGTAGTAACCGATGAGAGAATCTGTGACGGCTACTATTACGCTTCCGCCTTTAAGCTGT
Organism: Eubacteriales bacterium; assembly: GCA_045613705.1. Lineage (GTDB taxonomy): Bacteria > Bacillota > Clostridia > Oscillospirales > CAG-272 > RGIG8775. The sequence continues at coordinate 5,252 of JAZLBM010000229.1, forward strand.
TGCGCCGCTATGTGGAGAATCCGGAGATGCTGGAAACACCGCCCGAGCAGGTTTTTGAAGATATTGACTAAAAAATTTTGAAAAAAGTGTTGACAAAAGAAAGGTCATGTGATATAATGACATCGTATATTTGTACAATGCTTGTCGGAGGATAAAACAATGAAGAAGGCATACAACGCACCTAAGGCAGAGACCCTTGTTATCGAGGCGAAGGATATTATCACCGCAAGCCGTATGCTGAGCCTTAAGTCTCAGAATGGCGACAATGATATCGCGGAGATCTCTTGGTCTGATTTTGCTGGCGGCAGCAGCAACTAATTGTTGCGAAAAAAGAGAGGATGCATAGGCATCCTCTTTTTTTGCGTGCGGCGACTTTGGCAATTTACACAAACTAGGCGGGGCAGGTTTGTTGAATGGCACAAAAATAAAATAAGCATATTGACAAGATACGGAATTTGTGGTACAATTCCAATGTATTATTGCGGGGGTATATGAACCCGCAAGCGACCGCACGTGCTATGCACGGCGAACAAATCACATAAGGAGAACGATTATGAAAAAGATCTTCAGTTGTATCCTCGTTGTCATTATGCTTGCAGCCCTTCTTGCTGTCGGTGTAAGCGCAGCAGAGAAGAATTATCTCGCGTATGAGAACTACGGCGAGATTGCTCAGGTAGACAAGAAGTCCGTGCGCCTTGACGGTGATAAGGACGAGTCTTATGATGCCGCAACCCCCATTTCTATTGCAACCGTTCGTAACGGCAAGACCTCTAACGCAACCGGTGTTGGTTACGTTGTATACGACTCTCAGTACATTTGGATCTTCGTTGAGGTAAACGATACCACGCTTAAGACCAAGGCTTCCGATGCCCTTAGCGCTTCCTACAAGGAAGATAGCGTAGAGCTTCTGGTTGACTGGGGCAACGAGGGTATTGATGTTGCTAACAAGTCTCCCTATCAGTGCCGTCTGTCCTACGAGGGTTACATCTCTGCAAGACTTGGCCAGTCCGGTGAATCTATGTTCGGTTCTGTTGAGGACGGTGGAACTGCTCCTGTAACCTGGCTGAACGGTACCGCAAAGGTAAGAGCTGACGGAACCGGCTACAACTGTGAGTTCAGAGTTTCTCTTCCCGAGGGCGTTGACGTTAACGAGAGAATCGGTATCAACTTCATGATCAACGACTGGGAGGACCAGGGCGTTAACCGTGTTATGATCACCAGCGCAACCAACGGTGCAGGTGAGTGGCAGGTTGGTGATATCGGCTACATGACCTTCAATGGTGTTCCTTACACCGCTGATACTACCTTCATCTATGCAGTGATCGCACTTGTTGCAGCACTTGCCATCGGTGGAGCAACCCTTGTTTCTCTCAAGAAGAAGGCAAAGTAATCGCTCGTCGTTTATATAATTAACATTCATAGCAGATCGCACATCGATGATTTTCGGTGTGCGGTCTGTTTTTTTGTAGTATGGATAATGCCCGTGTTTTTGCAAACACTAAAAACGAGAAAATTTTGCAAAAGGACGGAGCTATGGATCGGCTATCAAACGATTATAAGAAGAACGTAGAGACACTTGACGGGCTGTTTCGCGTCAAGGAAAATTTTGATATCATCAAAAAGCCTCTTTCTATGGGAGATGACGAGTTGACCTTTTACTACGTCGACGGCTTTGTTAAAGACGGCGTGATGCAGAAAATGATGATCTATTTTCTGTCGGTAGGTAAGCTTGGAGAAGGTGCGGACGCGGCGGAAACGTTTTTGAATGCCCACGTGCCCTACGTGGAAACCGAAGCTACAGATTCCGTGGACACGCTTACGGGGATGGTGCTCTCGGGCGCCGTGGTAATGCTGGGTAGCGGCTTTGGCGCCAAGGCTATTGTGATCGACGCCCGTACCTATCCCGCAAGAGAACCTTCGGAGCCGCAGAACGATCGGGTGATGCTCGGTGCCAGAGACGGATTTGTGGAGACCCTTATCTTCAACACGGCACTGATCCGAAGACGAATCCGCGATACGTCGCTTACGATGACGTATATTTCAATTGGAGAAAAATCCAGAACCGACGTGGTGCTTTGCTATATGCGCGACCGCGCGGACAAGGATTTCGTGGCGTATATTGAAAAAAAGCTTCGCGCGATCCGCACCGACGCGCTTCCTATGGGGCATCAGTCTCTTGGGGAGTGTCTTATCCGAAGCCGATGGTACAATCCGTTTCCCAAGATCCGCACCACCGAGCGCCCCGATGCGGCGGCGGCACAGCTTCTTGAGGGAAGCGTTATGATCCTTGTGGACAACTCGCCCGAGGTGATGATACTGCCCACGTGCATTTTTGACTTTATGCAGGAGACCAACGATTATTATTTTCCGCCGCTGACGGGAACCTTTTTGCGCCTGGTGCGGCAGGTAATTATGTGGCTGACGCTTTTTATGACGCCCGTATGGTATCTGCTCATCAAAAATCCGCAGCTCGTGCCGGATTTTCTGGCCTTTACCATACCGGAGGATGGGGGAAAAATTCCCATTCTGGCACAGCTTCTTCTGACGGAGTTTGTCATCGACGGGCTTCGTATGGCATCTATGAATACGCCGGATATGCTTTCCAACTCGCTTTCCGTGGTGGGCGGCCTGATTCTCGGCGATTTTGCCATTAGCATCGGTTGGCTGATTCCCGAGGTGATCCTGTATATGGCCTTCGTTTCCATCGCCAATTTTTCGCAACGGAATTATCAGCTTGGCTACGCCTTCAAGTTTCTTCGTATCCTTTTGCTGATCTTGACGGCACTTTTCAATCTTTGGGGCTTTGTCGCAGGCGTCGTGGCGGTGATCCTTCTGCTTGCTTCCAACAAAACGGTCAACGGCAAGCGAAGCTATCTGTATCCCGTGATCCCGTTCTCCTGGTCCGCCTTCAAGGCGCTTTTCTTCCGTGTGAAAAAACGGGATGTCTCGGAGCAATAGAAAAGGACAGACGAAAGTCTGTCCTTCTTTTATTTGAGCGAATCCAGCTTTTCCTTGATGGCCTTCATATCCACCAGCATATCCTCCTTGCGACGGGGATCGCGAAGAAGAAGGGCGGGGTGGTACACGGCGGTCATGAGGAACTGCCCTTTCTCAAACCACTGTCCGTGCTCCTTGGTGATCTTGAAGTCGGGCTTGATGAGGCGCATGGCCGAAATGCGACCCAGACATACGATGATCTTGGGGCGGACCAGGCGCACCTGCTCGCGCAGGTATTCGATGCAAGCGTCCTCCTCTGCGGGAAGGGGATCGCGGTTCTTGGGCGGGCGGCATTTGAGGATATTGGCGATGTACACGTCCTCGCGGGGAATGTCCACAGCATATAAAAACTTATCGAGCAGCTGACCTGCGCGTCCCACAAAAGGCGTTCCCGAAAGATCCTCTTGCTCGCCGGGGGCTTCGCCCACAAACATCAGATCCGCATTGGGATTTCCCGTGCCGAACACGCAATTGGTGCGCGTTTCACAAAGGGAACAGGCGCGGCAAGCGGCGCACTTTTCGTAAAGCTCGTTTAATTTCTCCATAATACGTCCGTCCTTTTCGGTATTTACAAGGATATTGTAACACAAATCGGGCGGAATTGCAAGGGGGAGGGGAAATTTAGAGAACCCCAAGCTGCGCCACGGCACGGTCGGCACAGATACAGGTGGCGTGCTCACGTATGTAAAGCTTGGTTTGCTTGAGATTTTCCGCGTGACCGTACTCCGAAATGAAGGAATACTCGTCTAAATAGGAATACGCACCGTAGGTGTACCGACTGATCAAAAGAAAAAACTGACCGCGTCGATCGTCTCGAAAGGCGTGACTTTCTCCCTCGTAGCCAAGGGTCAAGAGACGACGGCAGACAGCAAGCAGGGCTTCCAGATCGGGGAAAGCATAGGCCTCCATACGCTTGTGCGCGCCGAAGTGCTCCTCATCGTAAAAAGACTCCGTCTCCTTCGCAGGTGACGTCCGCGGACGGGAATCTTCAACCTTGGTTACGTACATTTCGCACCCGCCCTTTTTGGAGGGGTAGAGTTGAATAAAAAGCTTGTCGCTTGCGGCATTGAATCCGGTTTCGGTCTTGGCATCGTCAAGGATACTCCAGAACGCCCGTCGGGTTGCCGTTGTATCATAATCTATCTTGTCGGCGTCGATATCGTACTTTTTCATATCGTCGCCGGAAAGCATGATCTTGAGCTTGCTCGAATTGATCACTATGAGTTCCATGATGGCCTCCTTCGATTTTTTCTCTGGTATCATTATAAGCCATTTGCCCTCGGAATGTAACCCCTAAAATATTGGAAATTCCCAAGTGCATTGACGAAAAAGCGGGAGTATGATATAATAAAGAAGAAACGCCGGAGCTTTTGTTCCCGGAAAGGAGGCAACCTATGAAATACGATCACGCATCGGGGCAGATCCGCATCTCTGCGGAGGAGCTTTGCCATTTTGTTCTGCATCGCCGTGAGGGGCTGTCCTCCTTTGAAGCGCGTCGAAAAGCCGACCGCGAGGCAATTCCGTCGGTGCTCGCCTTTCTTGGATGCGAGTTGACCGCAAATCTTGCCCTGTACGAGTCGGTGACGTGCGGTTCGGTTACGTACCTGTTGTCCGGCTCGGCAGATCTCTTGCTTTACGAGCGCGGTGAGCCCGTCCTCGGCTTTGTGAGAACCGTGTCTGCACGTGACTTTAACAAAAAAAGCGGCGAAGAATATACTTCTTATATCCGATGCTGTGCGCTTTTGTTCGCCAAGCGAGAAAATCGGGAGAGGGTGCGCGTAGCCATCTTCGTCAAAAATGGAGAGGGGGACGAGATCCGCCGCGAGGCGCTCACCCTCGAGACCTCCGCTCTTTCAATTGGTGTTGGCGGCTATCTTGCCACCCTTTCTTGCCGCGCAAAGCTGCTTGTGGAGCACGAAACCCATATCCGCCCCGCCGCCGCGGAGGTAGTCTTTCCCTACGGCGAGATCCGCGAGGGTCAGGATGAGCTGATCCACCGTGGATATACGGTGATCAAGCAGGGCAAGCGACTGTTCGCCCAGGCCCCCACGGGTATCGGAAAAACCATTTCCACCTTGTATCCTGCCGTTCGTGCCTTTGGTCGCGGACTTTGCGATAAGATCTTTTATCTTACTGCCAAATCCCAAACGGCAAGAGAGGCCTATCTTGCCACCAAGCGTCTGTTTGAGGCAGGTGCCCATCTGCGCGCCATTATGCTGACGGCCAAGGAGCAGATGTGCCCAATGGAGCATTGCGGCGGCAAGTATTGCAACCCCAAGACCTGCGCCTTTGTCCGCGGTTATGCCGAGCGTGCGGAGGCGGCCATCAGCGAGCTGATCGCCCGTCAGCACGGATACTATTCCGATATTATCAAGGAGGTTGCCGCAAAGCACGGCGTTTGTCCTTACGAGCTGTCTCTTGATCTTTCCGAGCTTTGTGACGTGATTATCTGCGATTATAACTATCTGTTCGATCCGATGGTCTATCTGCGACGCTATTTTGAGGAGCCGGGCGCCTTCGGCGAGTACGTGTTCCTTGTAGACGAGGCGCATAATCTGGTGGACAGGGCGCGCACGATGTACTCGGTGACGCTCGCCAAGCGTGAGACCTCTGAGCTTCTTGAGAGACTTCCCGAGGATGAGAAGGCGCTTCGCGAGGCGGTGACGGCATTTGAAGGTACATTTGGCGGACTTCATAAGCTTTGCCGCGACTCTCTTCACACCGATGGGGAGGGCAGGGAGATCGGCTATTACGTTAGCCGAAACCGCATTGAAGCCTTTTGCGCCGAGGCGACTGGACTTGGCAACCTGCTTTCGGGATGGCTTCGCGCCAATCGGGAGCATCCCTTGTACGATCTTGTGGACGGATACTATTCTTCCGTTCGCAAATACCTTTGTGTTCTCGACTACTACGACGATAAATTTATGAGCTACGTGGAGGTGTGCGGCGAGGAGATCACCCTGACCCTCAACTGTATGGATCCCTCCGAGGTGCTGGATAGCTGTATGCGCCGCGGACGGGCGTCGATCCTGTTTTCCGCGACCTTGACACCCACCTCGTACTTCTCCGACGTGCTTGGCGGCGGCAGAGATTCGGTCTGTATGGAGCTTCCGTCTCCCTATGATCCCGAAAATCTGTGCCTTGCGGCGGTGGATACCATAAGCACCCGCTACGAGGACAGAGATGACAATTGCCGCAGGATCGCCACGCTGATCGCGGCGGCGGTCTCGCCCAAGGCGGGCAACTATATCGCCTATTTCCCCTCGTACAGTTATCTGCAAAAGGTTCACGAGGCCTTTGTTAAAAAATATCCCAAGGTCAAGACCATCGTGCAGAGCAGGGGAATGAGCCGCGCGGAGCGGGAAGCCTTTATCGGCGCCTTCCGTGAGGACGAGGGAAAGATGCGCATCGGCTTTTGCGTGCTCGGCGGAAGCTTTTCCGAGGGCGTGGATCTGCCGGGAAGTCGTCTCATTGGCAGTATCATCGTGGGCGTGGGATTGCCCGGATTTTCCAGCGAGCGCAATCTTATGCGGGACTATTTTGAGACCCGCTACGAGAACGGCTTTGACTACGCCTACACCTTCCCCGGTATGAACGGCGTTTTGCAGGCCGCAGGACGCGTGATCCGCCGCGAGGAGGATCGCGGTATCGTGGTGCTGATCGACGACAGATACGGCACGCCCACCTATCAAAAGCTGTTCCCGTCTCATTGGAAACATCTGAAATATGCAGGAAATTCCGCTTCGCTTGCAGAAATTGCACGAAAGTTTTGGGAAAATTCAAAAAAATAGGGTAATTTTTGCAAAAAATCAAAATAGTTCTTGCTTTTTTGAAAAATGTGTGATACAATAATAAGGTCGTTAAAATATTAGCAAATATTGCACATAGGAGTACCCCCGATGAACTATCAAGAGATGAGCAGAGCAGAGCTGCTCGAAGCGAAGAAGGCGCTTGTCGCAGAATATGAAGGCAAGAAGAGCCTGGGTCTTGCGCTGGATCTTTCCCGCGGAAAGCCCGGCAACCAGCAGTTGGATCTTCTGGTCGGTATGCTGGATTGCATTTCCGAAAATGCGGACTGCCGCTCGGAGAGCGGTGTGGATTACAGAAACTACGGACTTCTTGACGGTGTTCCCGAAGCAAAGAAGCTGTTTTCCGATCTTCTTGACATTCCCGAAAAGAATATTTTCGTGGCCGGTAACTCCTCGTTGAATCTGATGTATGACGCAGTTGCCCGTGCGCTTCTGTACGGCGTGTTCGGCAGCAGACGTCCCTGGGGAAAGGAAGAGAAGGTGAAATTCCTTTGTCCCGCACCCGGTTACGACAGACATTTCGCTATCTGCCAGTCTCTCGGCATCGAGATGATCACGGTGGATATGACCCCAACGGGTCCCGATATGGAGGCGGTTGAGGCGCTGTGTGCCGCTGATGCATCCATTAAGGGTATGTGGTGTTGCCCCAAATATTCCAATCCCGACGGTATTACCTACTCGGACGAGACGGTTGAGCGCCTGGCGGCTATGAAGACGGCTGCCACCGACTTCCGTATCTTCTGGGATAACGCCTACGTCGTTCACGATCTGTATCCCGATCGTCGAGACGAGCTGAAGGATATCTTCAAGACCTGTGCCAAGTACGGCACCGAGGACAGAATCTTCTATTTTGCCTCCACCTCCAAGATCTCCTTCCCCGGCTCCGGCGTGGCTATCTTTGCCGCCTCCGATCATAATATGGCGCAGATCAAGCCGATCATGGGCGTGCAGACCATTGGATACGATAAGATCAACCAGATCCGTCACGTGAAGTACTTCAAGAACGCAGAAAATATCCGCACCCATATGATGGTGCTTGCGGATCTGATCCGTCCGAAGTTTGATATCGTGCTGGATATTCTGTCCCGCGAGATCGAGGGAACGGGTGCCGCTACCTGGACGAAGCCTCTCGGCGGTTACTTCGTGAGCCTCTACACCCTTGACGGATGCGCAAAGCGCGCCTACACCCTTGCCAAGGAGGCAGGCGTGACGCTGACCACCGTTGGCGCGACCTATCCCTACGGAAACGACCTTCGTGACCGCAACATCCGTATCGCGCCCACCTATCCATCCAACGAGGATCTGAAAAAGGCCATGGAGGTCCTTGCGATCTGCGTAAAGCTTGCGGCGGTTGAAAAGTTTCTTGGCGAATAAACAATGATGTGATGAGATCCCGAAGGTTTTCCTTTGGGATCTCTCTTATGGAGAAGATATGAAGCAAACGCAACGGAGCACCAACCCCTATCCTCACAGTGACTCCAATAAACGGTATTACACCTATGATTACTATCTGAAGCGCACCTTCGGTGGAAAATGCGCCAAGATCCCCATCGATGCAGGCTTTACCTGCCCCAATATTGACGGCAGATGCGGCACGGGCGGATGCATCTATTGCTCCGCGCGGGGAAGCGGCGACTTTGCCGAGGGCGGTGGGCTTTCGGTGACCGAGCAGTACCGACTGACGAGAGAAAAGCTCTCGGGCAAATGGTCGACCGAGCGGTGCATCCCGTATTTTCAGGCGCACACCAACACCTATGCGCCCACGGAAGCTCTTCGACCTCTTTTTGAGGAGGCTATCGCGCTTCCCGGGGCGGTGGGGCTGAATATCGCGACTCGCGCCGACTGTCTTGAGGACGAGACGGTGGAATACCTTGCCGAGCTCGCGGAGCGTACTACGCTTACGGTGGAGCTGGGACTGCAGACTACCAATGACGAGACGGCAGAGCGCATCAACCGCGGACATACCTTCGGGGCGTTCGTGGAGGGCTATCAAAAGCTTCGGGCGGCAAGCAACAAGATCGTCATTTGCGTGCATCTGATCCTTGGCTTACCGGGAGAGGACGACGAAACTATGCTTCGCTCGGTTCGTGAATTGGCGGCACTTCGTCCAGACCAGGTCAAGCTGCATCTTCTTCACGTGCTTCGCTCCTCGCGGTTGGGACGGATCTACGAGAGGGGAGAGTACGAGCCTCTTGAGAGAGAGCATTATATCGATCTTGTGGTAGAGGCGCTCACCTTGCTTCCGCCCGATACCGTGATTGCCCGACTGACGGGCGATGGAATGGGTGAGGATCTGTTAGCGCCCGATTGGAGCCGCAAAAAGGTCTCGGTCATCAACGATATCGACAAAAGAATGTTCGAACGAGATCTTTGGCAGGGAAAATATTTTGAATAAAATAAAGGCTATTCACTTGGTAAAAACCAAATGAGTAGCCTTTTTTCTATTAAAGAAGTACGCTGTAGACCTCTTCGCCGCCGTTGACGAAGATCTCCATCACGTAGCCGTCGCGGAGGATCTTGAGGTCGCGGATCCCGCCGCTGTATACCAGGGGTGGACGGTTGGTACGAGCCACCGTAAAGCCGTCGGGCGTTCGTGTGAGCGCGGGATCCTCATCCGTCAGAAGATGACGAAGCTCCTCGGGAGGGTAGGCGGAGATGCGCCCACCACAAAGCTTCAGCTCGCGCGGAACGGACATACATCCCACGTCCCCCTCCGCGTAGCCGCGGTATCGCCAGCCGGGGATCCAGGACATAAGAAGATTGCGCCCCAGATGGTCGCGGAACACCTGCCCTGCATACTGATCGGGCCCCTTGTCGATCTCTGCGGTGTACTCGGGAAGGAACTCGTCGTTTTTGAATTGCCCGTACATCACCTGGAAGAAGGGCTTCTGACCGAGTAGGGAAACCGAGACGGTCAAAAGATAACGGTCGTCTGCGGGGACGAAGGAGGGGCATTCCGTCCAACGACCTTCCTGCCATTCGCTCATTATGCCTACGTAGTCCCAATGCAGAAGATCCTCGCTCTTGTAAAGCAGAAGACGTGCCGTGCGGGATTCGGGATTGCCCGTTGCCATCACGCAATAGCCTACGCCGTCCACTACACACACGGCGGGATCGCGGAAATCGGGTCCTCCGTCCTCGGGGTAATGGGCGATAACGGGATTGCCGTCATATTTTTCAAAATGAATACCGTCGGTGGAGTATGCCACGCTGACCGTCTGGATCTTGGTGCCCGTGCCGCTCGGCGGATTCTTCACCGATGCATAAAATAAGTAGAGAACGCCATCCTTTACGGCGGCGGTGCCCGACCAGCACCCGTCCTTTTCGTGTGCCGCCTCGGGGTAGAGCGCAACGGGCAGCTCCTCCCAAGTCAGAAAGTCTTGGGTGCGGGCGTGTCCCCAGTGCATAGGTTGCTGCCACGGGATCTCGTAATCGGGTGCGTGCTGATAAAAGACGTGATAATAGCCGTCAAAATATACCAGTCCGTTGGGATCGTTGACCCATCCTTTTTTAGGATGGTAATGGTATTTCAAATTGCGGGTATAGTCCATAAAAGCACCTCCGTAATAAGGATCGTTTTCAGTATATCACGGCATTTTTTGCTTGTCAAGATTGAATTTTAAGATGCTTGACAACCGAGCGATGAGCCTTATATATGCAAAACTGTAAAAGAAAAGGCAAAATACCAATATATGGTATCGCCGAGGAAAAAGATACAAAAAAACGAAAAAAAGTTGTAAAAAAATCAAAATTTTTTTCAAAAACCTATTGCGTTTTTTTGAGACATACGATATAATAGTGGTACAAAGTGGTTAAAAGTGGGGCGAAAACCCTGCAAAGTGGTGCGAAGTGGTGAAAAATCGGGTGTGAAACCTCGATGAGCCTCTTCAAAAAACTGTTTTTAGCCGCAAAAATCACGAAAGGAGGCGCTTGCGATGCTGGAATCGGCAAAAATGCTCGGTAGCTTTCAACATTCCATTGATGCAAAGAACAGAATATTCATTCCCGCAAAGTTTCGCGAGAACCTCGGAGAATCTTTCGTGATCTTCAAGAGCTTGAGAGACAAGTGCATCCGCGTGGTTTCCGACACCGAATGGGAGAACTACATTGCTCCGATTCAGAAGCTCCCCCGAGAGCTTGGTGAGAACGTTATGCAGGCACTGACCGATGACGCGGCAAGCGTTACTCCCGACTCTCAGGGCAGAATCGTAATTCCTCAGACCCTTCTTGACAAGGTTGAGATCACCAAGAACGCAACGGTGGCCGGTCGCGGCACCTACCTTGAGATCTGGGCAGAGGACATCTACGCCGAAAAGCAGGCGGCTCGCGACTTCGCCTCTATGCTGGAACAGCTTTCGGCTTACGGTCTGTAATTTATGTCGGAGATTGTCTTTTCGCACCGCTCGGTGCTGCTTGACGAGTGCATTGAAGCCCTCAATATCAAGGAAGACGGAATCTATATTGACGGTACGGCAGGTGGCGGTGGACACTCCTTTGAGATCGCTAAGCGCTTGACCACGGGTCTATTGATCGCAGTCGATCAGGATGCCGACGCCATTGAGGCGGCAGGGAAGAGACTTGCCCCCTACGGCGACCGTGTGAAAATCGTAAGAGATAACTTTTGTAACCTGGCTTCGGTCTGCGCGTCCCTTGGCATTGACAAGATCGACGGCTTACTCCTTGACCTTGGCGTGTCTTCCTATCAGCTGGACACGGCAGAGCGCGGATTCTCCTATATGGCAGACGCGCCCCTGGATATGCGAATGGACAAGCGTGCCGCGCTTGACGCGTATCGGGTAGTTAACGAGTATTCGGAAGCAGAGCTGAAGCGTATCATTTGGGAATACGGCGAGGAGCGGTTCTCGGGTCGTATTGCCGCAAGAATCGTGAAAGAGAGAACCAACAAACCCATAACTACGACGGGCGAACTTGTTCAACTCATCAAGAGTGCGATGCCCGCGGGAGTGCGAGAAGGTGGGTCGCACCCTGCGAAG
>JAZLBM010000230.1:0-2275 GCA_045613705.1 Eubacteriales bacterium
CATAGGTGTTCTTTGTGGTATTGCGATCGGTAGCCTTGGCGTGATCGGCGCGGGCAAGCTGAAGAAGAAAAAGGAAGACTCCGCATCGGCGGACACGGAATAAGAGGAGGAAACCTTATGAAATTTTCAACCAAGTTAATCAGCATGCTGCTGTCGCTGTTGATGCTCTTCACGGGTCTTCCGATCACTGCGTTTGCGGCTACGGAGAAGACATACATCAAAGAAGTGCGTATCAGCACGGCATTGGACGAAAGCACGGCAAAGCAATGGCTGACAGAAAACGGTTACCTGGTCCTTGACGTCAATCTCAACCAGAAATCAGGCGGTGATGCCGTTTATATGGGCTACATTACAACAACAAATCCTGACGAAGCTATCACCGATATGGCGATTATGCAGATGGACGGCGGTTACTCGTTCGCCGATTACGAGGCAATGATCGAGGAAAAAAGAAAAGACATCAACTTCTTGCTCAGCTCTATTGAGTCAAGTATCCGCACGGCGCGCGAGAATTATCAAAACGGATATGAAGGAGCAATCAAGGCTCACGAGATCCTTAATATGTTCGTTGAGGACGATTCGGGAAAATCTCTGGGAGATCTGATCTTCGTTGAGAGCTTCGACAAGGATCTTATAAATCAGATATTCCTGCAGGGTAACAGCGATATTACGATGATAGTGTACAATATGCTGGCGCTCGCTTGCGTGGACATCGGTGAGGATACAAGCTGGCTTGCTAAGCTTGAAACAATGGATCCTTATGAAGAATACGATCCCGTCATTTATGACGAGCTTGCTCAAAAAATGTTCACCTCATTTGAGGAGATCCATGATCTGCTTGAATATTACGAGCTGTACTGCAAGGAAATAAACGAAAATCCCGAAGAAATTGAGGGAATGACCGAGGAAGAGCTTGAGGATTATTATCCCGAGGACTATCAGAAGGCAACCTTCCTCTATATCACACTTACCGAATACAAATACGGAAACGGAACCCTGGCAGATCTTTTCTCTAAGGATACCAACGAAATAGATACCGACGAGCTGTACCCCATTCTGGCGGCTATGACTCCCGGCGAAAGAGATATTTCCGCAGTGGTCGGTTTGGTGGCAATGATTGCCATAGCGCAAAACGATTCCGAAACACTTGGCGAGTATTTCAAGAATTTTAAGGAAGACATTGAATATTATGCCATCGACGGCAAGATCTCGGTGTATACCGGCGTAGATCGCTCGCTGTTTGAGGGTGGAGTGGCATTGACCAACGCATCGCTTCGCGAGGCGGCGTCAACCGGCGATAACTCGTGGTATAGCGAGGAAAATATTGATACGGGTCTGAGCATTGCTCTCGGATGTCTTGCAGGCGCAAGCCTTACCACCGCGATTGCTGTTGCGTGCAGCAGCAAAAAGATATTGGCGGCGAGCCTGGCGTCAAGTGAAGCGTTCATCACGGGAATAAGCACCAGCTCGTGCCTTGCAAGTGTTGCCGATGATGCGGCAGCTAAGCTGTACAGAGTTCTTATGTATCGCGGTATTAATCTTGAAACGATCATTCCCAATTTCACCGGTATTCCGTCTCTTGGAACCTTGAAGGCGTCCCTTCCTGCGGATATTGCTGCTGCAAACATGGATATTATCAGTGCTGCCGAAGCAAAGGTTTCAGCGGCAGAGGGCAAGATGGTTTCGGAAGCTACAGAGGCACAGGCAGCTATGACAACCAGAACTATGGGAGCTATGCAGACTGTAGTATACATTTCTATCGGTATCACTTTGCTTATAGAAGCTATCCGCATCGGTATCAAGCTTTACAATTACTATCATCCCGAATATACCGAGATCCCGAGAATCATCGTTGACGAATCTGCTGAAAAAGAGGAGATTACATACGTAAATTATTACGTAGCACTGGATCAGACCGGCGAATACGCGGACCTTAACGCATGGAAGGGACAGAGATGGAACGCTCTGTATATCACCAAGGATCAGAATGCGGGCGATCCCATTCTTGCCTCGGGACTTGCAGCGAAAGTGAAGGATAGCTCCATGCCGACGGCGCAAAGCTACGCTGTTCACTATTTCGGCGAGACGGGTGCGTGCAACGTCAGCAGATATCTGCTCAAGAAAACGTCTCCCGCAACGTATATATTCTTCACAAGAGACCATAGCCTGCGCGCAACCCCAGGCGCCTTCTCAAGAGGCACGGTTATCACCTTTACAAGCATAGGACTTCTTGGCGGTATTGTGATCGGTAGTCTTGGCGCGATCGGTGCGGGCA
>JAZLBM010000231.1:0-3279 GCA_045613705.1 Eubacteriales bacterium
CAAGCCTGCGGCTTGGATAAAAAAATACCGAGAACAAAGTTCTCGGTATTTTTTGGCTGGGGCACTAGGATTCGATTCTCGTCGCGACACCGCAAAGCCGAGTTTTTGATTTCGGCTTTGCTACGCTCCTCGGTCAGTCGCGGCTCTGACAGCCCACCGGGCTGTCATTCACTACCGCTCCCCTTCGAATCCTAGCATTATAATCCAACCAAAACGAAAAGGACGCCGATTGGCGTCCTTTTCGTTTTGGCTGGGGCACTAGGATTCGAACCTAGGAAATGACGGAGTCAGAGTCCGTTGCCTTACCGCTTGGCGATGCCCCAATATTTTCAACAGGAGTTATTATAGCAGACTTTTTGCCGTTTGACAATACTAATTTTCAACTTTTCTTCATATTTTTATTCGGTTTTTTGAAAAAATCGCAAAAAATGCCATTTTTCACTTTACAAAGACCCGATCTTATGGTACAATGTGTAAGCATCTACCCGTGGCACAGCTGGATAGCGCGTCAGACTCCGACTCTGAAGGTCGAAGGTTCAAATCCTTTCGGGTAGGCCAACAACCGACAAATCTCACACGAGGCTTGTCGGTTTTTTCTTTTTCACTCTTTACTTTTCTTTTTGTTTGCGGGGCAAATTGATGTTTAGCGCGCCGGCGCGCGAAGTGCAGAATGCAGAATGCAGAGTGCAGAGTTAAAAATTGATGTTTATCGGTGTGTTTGAACTTTTTAAGCCTTCCCTAAGATAGGGAAGGTGGCGCCGCAGGCGACGGATGAGTGTGCGCCTAATGTAGTCGTTATAAGCATTCGCACCCTCATCAGTCGCGTTCCGCGACAGCTTCTCCATCTTGGAGAAGCCTTTAAAATCTCGCCGTGAAGACACCAACAAATCAAAATTTGAAAAACCGTTCCTCATTTTTCGACGGGGGATGACGGGATGCGGCGGGGTTTTTGCCCGTCGTTTTTCATTTTGCTCTTTTTTTCGGTTTTTCGTCTGTCTGCGCCGCGCTTCGACCACCCCACATCGACAGGAAATTTTCGCTTTTTGTTGTATATTGAAGGTAGAAATTTTGATACAAAAGGACGGCAAACGATATGGACGAAAAACGAAACACTCTGTCGAAGGGTCAATTTTGGGGGCATATGGGGGCGCGGCTTCGGCAAACGGGAACACGGCACACCTCGCGGGACACCGCCGAGGGTCTTGCGGCGGCGCTTGTGGGCTTTCTGCTTGCGGGATGCGCTCTGCCCTTCTCGACTTACCCCATGGGGTTGGCGTTTTTATGCGCCTCCTCGCGGCACACCCTTGCCATCGCCGCGGGGCTTATGGCCGCCGCCTTTACCCTGCCCCACACGCCGTGGCTTTCCGTGGCGGTGGTCGCGGGCACCCTTCTTGTACGCGTTGCGGCACGGGTCTTTATCGATCTGCCCGTCCGCATCGGCGGCGACGGACGGCGCGGCGAGCTTCTTGAGCACCTTCGGGGGCGTCTCTTTTGCGAGGGGCTGTACCTCCGTATGGCGGCAGGGGCGGTTGCCGTCTTTGCCGTGGGACTTTCTGCCGTGATCCGCGGCGGCTTCCGCTATTACGACCTGTTTGGCGCCCTCTTTTCGATAGTTGTGGCGCCCCTTTCGGTCTTCCTCTTCGCGGGGCTTTTTGAGGGCGAATACGGGCGGCTCTTCTCGCCACGGCTTGCGGCACCTATGGGGGCGATCTCCTGCGTTTCGCTTGCCTCAGCACTTGCTTATTCTCTGCGCGACACCGATCTTGCGGGGGTCTCCCTCGCCCTCGCATTCGCCTTTCTTGCGGTGGTCTTTCTCTGCCGACGGCACGGACTTGTTGCCGCCCTTCTCGGCGCCCTTGCCACGGGTGCCGCGGTAGGCTTGCCTCACGCCGTCCTGCTCCTTGCGGCGGCATTCACCGTCTTTCTCGCCGCCGAGCTCCCCCTTCCTCTCGCCGCCTCGGCGGCGGCTATGGTGGGCACGGTGTGCGGCGTGCTGATCCTCGGCAAATCAGCGGCAATTTCCCTCCTTCTGCCCCTTGCGGCAGGTGCCGCCGTGGTGGGGGTGATCGACAAGGCGATCCGCGCAGAGAAGGTGCGCCCGAAGGCGATTTCCTCCACGGGGACGGATCTTCGGGCGCGTGTAGCGGCTCTTCACGCCGAGGGTGAGAGGCTTGCCGAGGCGTTGTCCTCCCTTTCCGCCGATCTTTTGAAGGAGCCCTTTCCGGGGGAGTCCGCCGAGCCCATTGCCGAGGACTACGGAACGTCTGCCGACCTTCTTCGGGAGCTGATGGCCCGCGAGGAGGAGCATCTTACGGAGGACGGGCGCCTTGCGGTCGCGGTGGAGCGGCGGGTCACCGACCTCGGCTACGCATTTGCTTCGGTCTCGGTGACGGGCGTGCGGCAACGGTCGCTCCGTGTCGAGGGTCTTTCCCCCATTCCTGCCGCCACGGGGCTTGACTATCTCGGCAGTCAGCTGTCCCGTGTCACGGGGATTTCCTGGCAGATCCCATCGGTCACCGAGAGCGGCGTTCTCACCGCGGAGCGCGCGCCGTCCATCCGCGTGTCCTCGGGAAGCCACCGATCTGCCAAGGAGGAGGTGTGCGGCGACGAGGTCGCGGTCTTCTCCGATCGGGGGCGCGGTTTTTTCTACGCCCTTCTTGACGACGGTATGGGATCGGGACGCGAGGCGGCCGACACCGCGCGGCTGGGGTCTCTGTTTTTGCGCCGCCTCCTCCCTGCGGGGGTGCGACCCGAGACCGCCCTTCGGATGCTCAATGCCTTTTTGCGGCGCGGGCGCAACGGCGGCACGGTGGAGAGCAGTACCACGGTGGATCTGTTTGCGGTGGATCTGCTTCTGGGTCGCGCCGCCTTTCTCAAAAGCGGTGCCGCTCCCACCTATGTCAAACGGGGTAAAAACATCTTTTATCTGGATGCCAAAACCGCTCCCGTAGGCATTCTCCGCGAGATCGACGCCAAGCAGATCGAGTTTGATCTGAAGGTGGGAGATCTTGTGGTGATGGTCAGCGACGGTATCACGGGGGGCGAAAACGAGTGCGTGTGGCTCCTCCGAATGCTTGACGCCACCACGGAGACCGACCCCGAAGCCCTCGCGCGGCACATCGTCGACCGTGCCGCCGCCTGTGGTACCCCCGACGACCTCTCCGCCATCGTCCTCCGCATCGATCCTGTGTAATTCAAATTTTGATTTGTCGGTGGGTTTAATATACGCACAAAATCGGGAGGGGGCGGCGCCTTCGACGCCCCGAGAAGGTCGGGGTT
>JAZLBM010000232.1:0-3261 GCA_045613705.1 Eubacteriales bacterium
ACTACGATTCCCGAGCCGTCAAGCTGGGCGTAGTCGAAGGCGTGCATAGGCTGGCCGTATTCAAGCATTACATAGTTGGTGATATCTACGATGTTGTTGATGGGACGGACACCGGAAGCGCGAAGGCGCATGCGGAGCCAAAGGGGAGAGGGAGCGATCTTTACGTTCTTGTCCACTCTTGCCGCATAGCGGTAGCAGAGGTCGGGCGCGTCGATGCGGACGGAGAGATGATTCTCGATCTTGTCGCCGTCGCCACAGCCGCGGACTACGGGCTTGTTGAGCGTCCAGTCGCGGTCGAAGGAAACTGCCGTTTCACGGGCAAGACCGATGACGGAGAGACAGTCGGGACGGTTGGAGGTGATCTCAAACTCAACCACCTTATCCGAAAGCATCAGTGCCTCGCGGATGTCCATACCCAGCTTATCGGCAAAGTCCTCGTCAAGAATGAGAATACCGTTCTCCTCCTTGCCGGGCATATCGTGAGCGGTGAGACCCAGCTCACCCATGGAGCAGAGCATGCCGTGAGACTCGACGCCGCGGAGCTTGCCGTCCTTGATGGTGATGTCACCGGGCAGCTTTGCCACGGGGATCGCCGCAGGAACGATGGCACCCTCAAATACGTTCTGCGCACCGGTTACGATCTGGGTCATCTTGCCGTCGCCAAGGTTCATCTGGCAGACAAGCAGGTGGTCGCTGTTCTCGTGGGGAGCGATCTTTTCGATCTTTGCCACGATAACGTTTTCAATGTCGTTGCCAAGGAGGGTATAGCCCTCGACCTTAGAGCCGGTGTCGGTCATACGGTCGCAATAATCCTTGATATCCACGTCGCTGACGTCAACGTAGTCAGCGAGCCATTTCATAGAAAGATTCATATCGGTTTATCCTCCTTTTCTCAGAACTGCTCGAGGAAGCGAGTGTTATTTTCGTAGAAGTAACGGATATCATTGATACCGTACTTGATCATAGCGATACGCTCAACGCCCATACCGAAGGCGAAGCCGGAGTATTCCTCGGGATCGATGCCGCAGTTGGAAAGCACGAAGGGGTGCACCATACCGGCACCGAGGATCTCGATCCAACCCTCGCCCTTGCACAGACGGCAGCCCTTTCCGCCGCAGAGGAAGCAGGATACGTCAACCTCGGCAGAGGGCTCGGTGAAGGGGAAGTGGTGGGGACGGAAGCGGATGCGGGTCTCTTCGCCGAACATAGTCTTTGCGAAGGTCTCAAGCATACCCTTCAGGTCGCCCATGGTGATGCCCTTGTCTACCACAAGACCCTCACACTGATGGAAGAGGGGAGAGTGGGAAGCGTCAAGAGCGTCGGAGCGATATACGCGTCCGGGGGAGATCACGCGGATCGGGGGCTTCTGCTTCTCCATAGCGCGCACCTGAACGGGTGAGGTCTGGGAGCGGAGCAGAATGTTGTCGGTGATGTAGAAGGTGTCCTGGGTGTCACGGGCAGGGTGATTCTCGGGGATGTTGAGTGCCTGGAAGTTGTAGTAATCGTACTCAACCTCGGGACCCTCTACGATGGAGAAGCCCATGCCGATGAAAATGTCCTCAAGACGGCGCTGAACGAGGGTGAGGGGATGATGATGTCCCACGGGACCCTGGTTTGCGGGCATGGTAACGTCAAGCTTTTCAGACTTCAGCTGCTCCTCAAGCTGTGCGGCGGCAAGGGTCTCCTTGGCGGCCGAGAGGGCCTCCTCGATCTTTGCGCGGACGTCGTTGGCAAGCTGGCCGATAACGGGGCGCTCCTCGGGTGTGAGGGCACCCATACCGCGCAGAACGGCGGTCAGCTCACCCTTTTTACCCAGATATGCGATGCGGATCTGCTCAAGATCGGCACCTGCCTCGCCGATTTTAGCGAGGGCTTCGTCGAGAATGTTTTGCAATTTTTCTCTCATTTGGAATCGGATTCCTTTCTTTTGGATTTATATATGGTAATTTCTTGATAACGTGGTTTATAGATGGTATTTCAAAATTTTGATTTATCGTGGGGGTTGCACTCGCTCCGTAAGCCTTCTCTATGATAGAGAAGGTGTCGCGTTAGCGACGGATGAGTGTGCGCCGACGGCAGTTATGATAAGGCTTCGCACCCTCATCAGGCGCTTCGCGCCAGCTTCCCCATCTTGGGGAAGCCTTTGGTTCGGCGTGTTCATACTGCGCCGATAAACATCAATTTTTAGTGGGGGTAGGGCAAACAAAAAGCACCCCGTCCAAACAGGACGAGGTGCGGAATTGCACTCGCGGTACCACCTGTATTTTCAGCAAAAGCCAACACTCTTGCGACCGATAACGGGATCTGCCGTGTCTTGCTACTTGGTTTCACAAGACCCGCTCCGAAGCGAAAAGCAACGTCTCCCACGAACGGGTCACTCCCAGCCAAGGTGACCTTCTCTTTGGATCGTGTGCGGAGCGCGCGAACTTCATCACAGCGTTTCACAAATGACAGTATAACACACAAAAAATTTTTTTGCAAGTGTTTTTGTAAAATTATTTTTCGATTTCCGTCGAGAAATATTGTCCGATAGCGCTAAACATACCGCAAAGGGCGGGATGCAGGGGGGTAGGATAGGTGCGGAAGGCAATCATGGCCTCGAAGTTGAGGTACCCTTGGTAGCCGATATCGCGCAGACCCATAAGGAAGCCCGGCCAGTCGGTGATGGCGGCGCCCCCCTGGGCGCAGAAGGAGTAGGGGATGGTGTGGATATCGTCGATCTTATTGGTATCGTGGATATGAAGCGCCTGCAGACGGTGACCCAGAAGGCGGATCACGTTTTGCATGTGCTTGCCGCAAAGATTGGCGTGTCCCACGTCAAAGCAGAAGCAGAAGATCTCCTCGCCGGCGATGGCGTTCAGCGCGTCGATGTATTCGCAGGCCTCACGGGGATCAGCACAGGCGCTGTCAAAAATACAGGTGCCCGCGCCGCCGCGGCGTCCCCACATATTTTCAAGACAGATCTTGACGCCGAATTTTTTGGCGGTCTCGATAAATTGAGGATAGAAGGCCATGTTGACAGCCTTTTCTTCTTCATAAAGAACGGTGTTGGGGGAGTGGGCGGGATGCACCACGATGTACTTGCCGCCAAGGAAGGCGGTCAGTTCAATACACTTTTTGGTCGCCTCAACGAGATAAGCGTTGTAGGCCTCCTGACCCTCCTCGAACTTGTAGGTGGGGAAGGGACCGTGGGTCTGCGCGACGGCAAGACCGTTTCTGTCAAGAGCATCCTTGAAGCGGGAGAAGATGGACTTCAACTCG
>JAZLBM010000233.1:0-6647 GCA_045613705.1 Eubacteriales bacterium
GACTGATGAGGGTGCGAAGTCTTATGGAATGCGGAATAGGCGCACACTCATCCGTCGGCTTCGCCGCCACCTTCCCTATCTTAGGGAAGGCTTTAAAACACCGATAAACATCAATTTTCGGAATCCGCCATCACCTCTAAAAGCAGGCGTGTGGCGTCGGACAGACGGCGGTATACCGTGCGCTCGTCCAGATAATGCTCGGCGGCAAAGCGACGAACGCGGTGGCTCACCTCGTTGCGCCGAAGACGCCTGCCGCGTCCCGCGAAATACACCGACCGCAGAGCGTCCACCGTCTCGTGCCGCCCCATATAGCGGAGCAGACGCAGGGTATCTGCCACCGCCAGCATCGTCGATGCCTCACGCGCGCAGCAAACGCTTCCGCGAATGCTCTCGTAGAGCGCGAAGGGATCGCTTTCCCGCGCCCCAAAGCCGTATCGGGCGTATCGCATAAAGCACTCTGCCGCGCGGTCGATGAGCTCGTGCCGCACCGTTGTTTTTTTGATCAAATTCTCACCCCCTTGTATCAGTATAGAACAAATGTTCTTATTTGTCAAGGGGGGCTACAAACTTTTTGAGAAAAGGAAAAAAACGGTTGACAAACCCATAGGGGGTCTGTATAATATAGGTGGATATCAAATGCGAAAGGAGCAAAACTATGAAATCCGTAAATATCAAGCTTTCCACCATTGCCGACGTTCGCGACTTTGTAAACGCCGTTGCGGCATTTGACGGTGAGATCGACCTTTCTTCGGGTCGTTACGTAGTAGACGGCAAGTCCATTATGGGTATTTTCAGCCTTGACCTGCTTTCTCCCATCAAGCTGACCGTTCACTCGGACAATGCAGACGCGCTGATCTCCAAGATCGGCAACTTTATCGTTGACTAAACCTTGTAAAACAATCCGGCCGAGGCATCGCCTCGGGCGGATTTTCTTTTTCGTTATTTCTTGCGCAATTCCCAGAAGGCGACGGCGCCTGCCGCGGCCACGTTGAGGGAGTCCACGCCGTGGGACATAGGAATGCGGACGGTGTAGTCGCAGTCGGCAATGGTGCCGCCCGCAAGACCGTCGCCCTCGGTGCCGAGAATGATGGCAAGCTTGTCCTCGGCGGCGAGGCGCTTGTCGTCAATGGACACCGAATCGTCGCGGAGTGCCATGGCGCAGGTTTTGAATCCAAGGGTGCGAAGACGCGCCATACCTGCCTCGGGCCAGTCGGTGTGATGCTCTCCGATCCGCGTCCACGGCACCTGGAAGATCGTGCCCATACTGACGCGCACCGCCCGTCGGCAAAGGGGATCGCAGCAGGTGGGGGTGACCAGCACCGCGTCAATGCCGAGTGCCGCCGCCGAGCGAAAGAGTGCGCCGATGTTGGTGGAATCGGTGACACCCTCCAGCACCGCAATGCGGTTGGCGTCGCGGCAAAGCACCTCTACCGTGGGAAGGGAAGGGCGGCGCATCGCGCACAAGGCCCCTCGGGTGAGGGCAAAGCCCGTCAGCTCCACAAGCAGGTCGCGGGGGGCGGTATAAACGGGCACGTCGTCCGCAAGGCGGTTGATGATGCCCTTGACGTCGTCATTGAGAAGCCGCTCGTCGGTAAGCAGGGAGACGGGCTCGCATCCCGCGTTCATCGCCACCTCGATAACGGTGGGACTCTCTGCCACAAAGATGCCCTTCTCGGGCTCCAGGCGGTTGCGAAGCTGGGCGCCCGTCAGCCGCACGTATACGTCAAGCTGCGGCGCGGAAAGATCGGTGATCGGAATAATATTTGCCATAAAACGTCCTTTTCGTTGATAGAATTTCAAATTTTGATTTGTCGGTGGGTTTGATATGGCTAAGCAGAAACGAAACCGTACCCACATAATCGTAGGGACAGGCGTCCTCGACTGTCCGAAAACGAAGAGAATTGATTTTGTTTGCGGCTGTGCATAAACACCTTCTACAAAAGGATTTCATCAATTTTGAAATTGCAAAATCCTTTGTCGCGGACAGTCGAGGACGCCTGTCCCTACAATGTTTAGATCAAATTCGTTTGTTTGCAAATAGCCATAACTCACCGCTAAACATCAATTTACAAGCTTCCCCTTCATTGTACCTTGTTTTTTTTCGAATGTCAAGACTTGAAAAACGGAGAGGGGTGTGATATACTGTGAATGAAACCAAGAAAGGAGACGGGATATGAATTTTATGGAAATTGCCGAGGCACGCCAATCCTGCCGCGCCTACGACTCCACAAGGGCGGTTGAGGAGGAGAAGCTTGCCGCCATTCTTGAGGCGGGACGCCTTGCGCCCTCTGCCTGCAACGGTCAGCCCTACCGCTTTACCGTCTGCCGTGGCGACACGGTCAAGGCCATCGCGGCCTCTGTCACGGGTATGGGACTGAACAAATTTGCCGCCGACGCGCCCGTGATGATCGTGATCTCCGAGGAGAACTACGTGCCCTCCGCCGCCCTTGGCGCCAAGGTGAAGAAAAACGACTACCGCTCCATCGACATCGGCATTGCCGCCGCTTATATCACCGCCGAGGCCACCGCAAGGGGACTTGGCACCTGCATTCTCGGCTGGTTTGACGACGACAAGATCCGCGCCATCTGCGGCCTTGAAAAGCCCGTGCGCCTCGTGATCACTCTGGGCTACGCCAAGGCGGGCGACACCCTGCGAGCCAAGAAGCGCAAGTCCCTTGAGGAGCTTGTGAGCGAAAAATAAGGAGAAGCGTATGAAAAAGATATATAATATCGGAATTATCGGCTTTGGCTCTCGTGCGCGCGCTATGTGGCGCCAGAGCTTCAAGCCCTACGGCGACATCGAGGGAAACAACGGCTTTCGCCTTGCGGCTGTCACCGACGTAAGACCCGAGGAGGGCATCCGTGAGGATCTTGTGCGCCTTGAGATCGATGCGGCACAGGTGAATCTTTATACCGACCCCGTGAAGATGTTCGAGAACGAGCAGCTGGACGGCGTCATCATCGGCACCCGTTGCTCCCTGCATACCGATATGGCCATGCTCGCCGCGAAATACGGTATTCCGATGCTTCTGGAGAAGCCCGTATGCACCACGGAGGAGGATCTTCGGCGCCTGGAGTCTATCGTGGACACCATGGATCAGAAGACGGTCATTTCCTTCCCCCTTCGTATGACCCCCATCGCCCTTCAGGCGCGCGAGGTGGTACAGAGCGGCATCCTCGGCACCATCAGCCAGGTGCAGGCTATCAACAACGCTCCCTACGGACGCGGCTATTTCCATAGCTGGTACCGCCACGATAAAGAAACGGGCGGTCTTTTTCTGCAGAAGGCGACCCACGATCTTGACCTGATTCAGTTTTTGCTCGGCGAGCCCCGCCCCGTAATGGTGGGTGCCACCGAGTCCAAGATGGTCTTCCGCGGCGATATGCCCGCAGGTCTTCGTTGCGGCGATTGCGAGCTGGAGGACACCTGCCCCGAGAGTGCCAAAAACGTGCGCACCTACGGCGACAAATACGGCGCCAACGACGGCTGTTGCTTTGCCGTCGACACGGGTAACCACGATAGCGGCTCTGTCTTCGTGCGCTACGACACGGGTCTTCACGCCGTGTACAGTCAGAATTTCGTGGCGCGCAAGGGCTCGGGACGCCGCGGTGTGCGCATCATCGGCTACAACGCCACGCTGGAGTTTGAGTTTAACACCCAGACCCTGGATATTTTCTATCATAACGAGAACAAAAACGAGCATTACACCACCGAGAACACCAACAGCGGCTCCCATTTCGGCGGTGATATGCTGATGATCGACGGCTTCGCCAAAATGCTTGCGGGCGAGCCCTCCATCACGCCTCTGTCTCTCGGCATCACGTCCGCTCGTCTGTGCCTCGCCGCCCGTCGCTCTGCCGAGACCGACGTATTCGTGAAGCTTTGATGGGGAATTGATGCTTATCGCGCCGAAGCGCAGAATGCAGAGTTGAAAATTGAAAGTGGAAAATTGAAAATTAAGGTAGAAAACGCTGCGCGTTTTCAAATATAAATTGATGTTTAGCGGTGAGTTCGCAGTTGCTTTTTAAAGGCTTCCCCAAGATGGGGAAGCTGTCACCGGAGGTGACTGATGAGGGTGCGAAGTCTGATATTACATCAATTGGCGCACACTCATCCGTCGCGTTCCGCGACACCTTCCCTATCATAGGGAAGGCTTTCGACGCGAGTGCTAACACACCGATAAATCAAAATTTGAAACAAAAAGAAGGTCTGCCCTCGGGCAGACCTTTTCGTTATGCTTATTCTGTGACGAGGCTCTTCATCCAGCCTGCGGCGAGACGGGGCCACTCGGCGATGCGGTCGTCGATCATAGTGGGGGTGGAGGCCGTGATTTCGTTGGCCAGCGCCATTCCGTGAGGGCCGTGGGGGAAGATATGCGCCTCAAAGGGGATGCCGTTTTCGGCAAGCGCCTGCTGCATGTACACGTTATTGAGGATGTTCACCGCCTTGTCGGTGGAGGTATGCCACAGGAAGGCAGGGCAGGTGCGCTCATCCACGTTGCGCTCCACAGACCACTCGCGGATCTGCTCCTCGGTGGGCGTTTCGGTGCCGAAGAGGGTGTTGAAGGTACCCTTGTGGGTCTTGTCAAAGTAGCAAAGCACGGGGTAGCAAAGGATCATACCCGTGGGGCGGTTGGCGCCGAACTCGATGCCTGCTTCCTTCCACACGCATTCCTTGTGCCACATGGTGCCAAGGGATCCCGCCAGATGTCCGCCCGCGGAGAAGCCCAGAACGAACACGCGCTCGGGATTCACGCCGTATTTCTCGGCGTTCTCGCGGATGTGCGCCATAGCAAGGGACGCCTCAATGAGGGGGCGGGGGAATTTTGCCTTTTCCTTGGTGGAGTAGTTGAGCACGAAGGCGCGGAAGCCGAGGTTAGACAACGCCAGCGCCACGTCCTCGCCCTCGCGATCGTGACACACCATGGAGTAGCCGCCACCGGGGATGACCAGCACCGCGTCACTCTGCTTCTTGCGCGTGTCGTACAAATAGGTCTTCAGCGTGACGTTTTCGTCGTCCGCACACAAATGAATGGTTTCGTGGATCATGATAAATTCTCCTTTTCGGATGTAAATGTTGGCAAATTGATGTTTAGCGGTGGGTTTGAACTTTTAAAGCCTTCCCTAAGATAGGGAAGGTGGCGGCGTAGCCGACGGATGAGTGTGCGCCTATTCCGCATTCCATAAGACTTCGCACCCTCATCAGTCGCGTTCCGCGACAGCTTCTCCATCTCGGAGAAGCCTTTAAAAGACACACCGACAAATCAAAATTTGAAATCAATAAATTTCGATCAGATCCTTGCGGCTCTTGGTGAAGTTGCGGATGCCGTCCTCGGTGATGGCAACCATATCCTCAATGCGGCAGCCGTACTTGCCCGCAAGGTAGATGCCGGGCTCTACGGTTACGATATTGCCGCGAACCAGCGGTGCTTCGCCAATGCGCGCAAGACGGGGCGACTCGTGAATGAAGCGTCCCACGCCGTGACCGAGGCTGTGGCCGAAGCAGCCCTTGTACTCGGGGTTGGCGTCGATGATGTCGCGGGCCACCTTGTCGGCGTCGCGTCCCGTCACGCCCTCACGGAGGAAGTCAAGCGCCGCCTGCTGGGCGCTCAGAACGGTGTTGTAAAGCTTCTTGATCTGGTCATCTGCCTTGCCGATGACCACGGTACGGGTCATATCCGAGCAGTAGCCGCCAACCTTTGCGCCGAAGTCCAGGGTGAGGAAGCCGCGCTCCAGCTTGCAGTCTCTCGGTACGCCGTGGGGCAGGGAGGAGGCCGTTCCCGAAACGGCGATGATATCAAATGCCATAGCATCCGCACCCATACGGCGCATAGTGTATTCCAGCTCAAGCGCCAGCTCGCGCTCGGTCATATCGGGCTTGATCACCGTGAGAATGTGAGAGAACGCGCGGTCGGTGATATCCTGCGCACGGGCGATGGTCTCTATTTCGCCCTCGTCCTTCACCTCGCGAAGGGAGATGAGCATAGCCGAGCCACAGGGGGCAAGCTCCACGGCCTTGTCAATGCCGCCGCGCAGCTTGAGGTAGGTGGATACGTTCATATCCGACTCCTCAAAGGCTACCTTTTTGGCACCTGCCTCGGTGAGGATCCGGCAAACGGCGGTGAGCATTCCCACCTCGGGCATCACGATTTCGAAGACCGACTTGTCCACCGTCATCTCGGCCGCCTCAATGTAGCGGAAATCGGCAAGCACGTAGGCGGTCTTTTCAAGAATCACCACGTAGCCGTCGGTGTAGTCAAGTCCCGAAATATAGGACTGGTTCAGCTCGGAGCTGACCACAAGGGCGTCCGCGCCCTCCTTTGCCATCAGGGCTCTCAAAGATTCAATACGGTTCATAATTTATATCCTTCTTTCTAAAAATTCGTTAAATTGATGTTTATCGGTGAGAAGATACTTACTGTATCGCATTACGAAAGGGTCGCTTTTGAAAAAGCTCCGCAAAACTTTCCTATATGGGTTCCGCTGAAGTTTGCGTCATTTTGAGACAGACAAACGCCAAAGCGTTTGTCTGACAGCACGTGTCCGTCAGCGAAAGAATGCGAGCATTCTGTTCGCAGACGGGCTCGTGCGCCATCGCCTTCTCGCGCGCGAGAAGGCTACAAAATGACTTTGCCAATGCCCCTACC
>JAZLBM010000234.1:0-5425 GCA_045613705.1 Eubacteriales bacterium
CGGGACGGGATACGTGAAGCGCAACCTTGTCATAGAAGGCAAGGAGCGAAGGAAGCTTATCCGAAACCACCTCGGTGGGATGATAGTGTCCCGTGTCAAGAAGGCAGCAGATGCCTGCGCCTGCCGCATAGTTCTGATAGAACTCGTTGTTGCCGACGGTGTAGCTCTCAATACCGATACCGAAGACCTTACTTTCGACCGCGGGAATGACCCACTCGCGATCAAAGCCCTCCAGCATCTCGTCAAGAGACTTCTTCAGGCGAAGACGGGGACCTACACGGTCAGCGGGAATGTCCTTGTAACCGTCGGGGATCCAGATGTTTACCATACAGGGGCTGCCCATTGCCTTACCCATTTCGGCGGCAATTTCAAGGCAAGCGCGTCCGTGGCGAACCCAGAATGCGCGGGTCTCCTCATCGGGAGAAGACAGAGAAAGCCCGTCCTTCATCATGGGGTGACCGAAGAAGGTGGGGTTGAAGTCCACTCCCTCAAGACCGCACTCCTTGGCAAGCTCCACCCAAGGCTCAAAATATTTGTAGGTGTAAGCGTCTCTGTCAACCTTGCCTGCATCCTCACCGAGAACCGCATAGCAAGCGTGAACGTTAACGCGCTTCTTACCGGGCATAATGGCAAAGGCGCGGCGGATGTCCGCAAAAAGCTCATCCTTTCCTCTTGCACGTCCGGGGTAATTACCCGTGGTCTGAATACCGCCGGAAAGGGATGCCGCACCGTCAAAGCCCAGAACGTCGACACCCTGCCAGCAATGAACGCTTACGGGGATCTTTGCAAGGCGCTCAAGTGCCGCCTCGGTATCCACGCCGTATTTTGCATACAATTCTTTTGCTTCTTGATATCTTGTCATTTTACTTCCTCCAAATCTTCAATATCAAAGGAACGCTTTACGATATTGCGTCCCTCGGCAACGTCAGCAACGTCGCCTGTTCCAACCATCTGCATCAACATATTGCCGATTGCCGTGCCCTCGGCAGGTCCCGTAACGATCTTGCGCCCTGTATATTTTGCCGTAAGCTCGTTCAAGAATCGGTTTTTGCTACCGCCGCCGATAATATTCAGCGTAGTGTAGCGACAACCCGTAATGGATTCAAGATCGGTCATAGCGTCCGCATACGAGCGGGCAAGGCTGTCGTAGATGACGTAAGCCGTTTCGCCAAGCGAAAGCTCTCTTCCCACAGCCGACCGGATCTCGCGAGTCATATGGGCAGGTGCCAAGAAGCGATCGTCATTGACCGAAATGGTATCGGGAACAACCGACGCCCTTGCCATTGTGGCAAGCTCCTCAAAGCTATACGCGTCGCCCGTTTCGTGACGAACCTGCTGGATCATCCACAGTCCCATAATATTCTTCTGCAAACGGAAGCATCCGTTCACCGAGCCCTCGTTGGAATAGTTGGTAAGTCTTGCTCTATCGTCGGTACACGCCTGCTTCTGCTCGACGCCGAGAAGCGACCAGGTGCCGCTGGAAATATAGGGCGCGCCCTCGGTAATGGGCGCCGCAAGCACCGCACTTGCCGTATCGTGGGTGGCAGGCAGAGTCACCTGTGCGCGGTATCCTACGCGCTGTGCCACCTCGTCGGTGAACTCACCGACCTTTTGGCAGGGCTGCGTCAGGCCACCGAACAATTTCCCGGGAAATCCGAGAGTGGAAAGAATCTCCTCGTCCCATCCGTGAGTCTTGGCATTTACCATACCCGTGGTGGTCGCGTTGGTATATTCCTGTCGTTTTACACCGGTCAGTCGGAAGTGGAAATAATCGGGAAGCATCAAAAAGCTTTCCGCCGCATCCAGCTTTCCGCTCTTCTTGTCGCAGTACAGCTGATAAATGGTGTTAAAGCTTGCAAACTGAATGCCCGTCTTCGCGTAAAGCACGTCAAAGGGAAGCACGTCGTGGACTGCAGGAACAGCCTCGGCCGTTCTTTGGTTACGATAGCTGAAAACGTCCCCAAGCACGCGGTCATTCCCGTCCAGAAGAACGTAGTCAACGCCCCACGTATCAACCGCTACGGAATAGGGGATGCAACCGATCCTGCCCGCTTCGGCAAGACCGTTCAGAATTTCTTCCCAAAGATGCTCCGCATCCCACACAAGACCCGAGGCGCTCTCGCGGGGGCCATTGGAAAATCGGTAGATCTCTTTGGTCACAAGACGCCCTTCCTCCAGCCATCCCAAGAGGTGACGACCGGACGATGCGCCGATATCAACGGCAAGATAATATCTCATGATTCCTCCGTATAAAAGTATTCAAATTATTGTATCACAAAACTTTTTGTTTGTCCATATTTTTTCGCGAACTTGACAAACGAACATTTTAATGCTACAATATGAGCAAAAGTGAAACAAAAACGATCAAAAGTGAGGCTATTATGAACTTAAACGAGCGCCAAAATAATATTTTGACTATTTTGAAGGAACGAAAGAGCTCTTCGGTAAAGGATCTTGCAGAGCGCCTGTTTGTCAGCGAGGCTACGATTCGCCGTGATCTGAACGAAATGAAGGATCTGGGACTTCTTGAGCGAAGCCACGGCGGCGCCATTTTGACGGAAGCCGCGGAAGAGGTCTCCATCTTTATTCGTATGAACAAGAACGCGGAGGAAAAGGAGCACGCCGTCACCAATGCCCTGCCCTTGATCCCGCCCTTTCAATCGGTTTTCGTAGACAGCTCGTCTACCGCTCTCGCGCTTGCGGAGCGCATGGAGCTGGCGCACAAGACAGTGGTCACCAACAATCTTCAGGCGGCAATTCAGCTCTCCAAGAAACGGGACGTGCATCTGATCGTTCTTGGCGGAAGCGTTCAGTACAACACGGTTTCTGCTACCGGAAGCCTTGCCGTGCGCCTTCTTCACGAGCTTTCCTTCGATCTTATGATATGCTCCTGCGCGGCAGTCAAGGACGGCGAGGCGCTTGAGCGCTCCCTTGAGCAAAAGGAAATCAAAACCGCGGCACTCGCGCGAAGCAAGTATAGCATCCTCGTCTTCGACGACTCAAAATACAACGCTCACGGCATTCACAAGATCGCAGACCTGTCGGAGTTTGATGCTGTAGCCACCAACAGCACCATCCGCACGGAGAATTAATCATTGCAAAAAAACTCCTCCGCAAATGCGGAGGAGTTTTATCATTTTAGAATTCAACGGTCCACGCGTAATCGCGGATCACTTCCATCTGATCCTCAAAGGCTTCGCTTCTGGTAAAGAAGGTTACAAGCCAGAATGCTTCATCACTCTTAATAGCAACGGCATAGAAGGTGTAATCGTTACCGCCAAGCTCTTCCTCGTAAGAGAAAGAGACCAGACCCTTATCTCTCTTTACATCGGCTCTGTATTTGCCAAGCTCAACGATCTTTTCAGCAAACTCCTGCTCGGTCATCTCCGCAGCAGCCTCGGCATCATCAAACTCGTCAAACTGCCACTCGTCTACGTAAACGCCCATGGTCTTGGACAGAAAGTAGCCATCGTGGTTCGCACTGGACTTCTTCTCAAATCCGTCGTTCAGCTCGATCTCAAGATCGCCGCAACGGAAATCCTTCGGCTCGTACTTCTCCATGATGCAGCCCGTGAAAAGCGAGCATACAAGAACGAGAACAAGCACGGAAATAACAATCTTCTTCATAGCATCCTCCGAAATGAATGGTTCCGTCCGCATTTCGGGGACGGTCGTTTTTATTATTATACATCTTTCCACTCGTGCCGTCAACAGGAAAAATCAAAAATCTCTCAATAATTTTCAACCTTTTCCTCTATATCAATTTCAAAAGTCCGAGAATCAGCATATGCGCGGGATAAAAGGCGTAATACGTAAGCTGAAGCGCCTTACTGTGGTAGCCCTGCTTACCGTGGTACAGCCAAATAGGAACCAATGCGAGGAGCGCAAAGGCCTGTTGTGACAGGAAGAAGATCTTCCCTCCCCAAAGCTCAATTTCATAGGAAAGACCGCCAAGCATCTCCACGTTGATATACCAAAGGCATACGAGCTGACCAAGATAGCACCACCATTTCTTTCCTCGGAAGAAATAGAAGACAAGAGCAGTAAGAACACCCGCATGGTAGAAATCCACCATCGTGACAAGTCCCAAAAGGTACCCCAGAAGCACAGTTCCCACGCCCGCAAGCACACGAAGCCATATCTTTCCCTTTTGCTTTGCCCTTTCATTCAGCCAAATGAGACCGATCGAAATCAAAAAGCTCCACAAAACGTTTTGGTGCACAGGATAGAAAAGTCGGCTTCCCATCATTATATTAAATGGGATCTCGGAGATAACGGCGAAAGCAAGCAATCGCAAAACGTATTTTTTCAGATTGCGCGTGTGAAAATATCCTTCCACCAGCATAAACGCAAAGATCGGAAAGGCTATCCGTCCTATGCAGGTCAGCCATTCGTTTCCGGGAACTACCGTTCCCCAAAGATGGTCGCAAAGCATAAAGACCATCGCCATAATATGGAGCGCCATTGAAGTGATCTCAAACCGTCGGGTGCTTTCCATTTACCATTCTCCCTTGCAACGTTGTTTTCTCTATTATACCACAATTCTAAAAAAAGTAAAGAGGCAAAGTCAAAGGCTTTGCCCCTTATCTCTATTAATCCTTGAACTTAACCGCGGTTCCGTAAGCGATAACCTCTGCGGCTCCCTGCATGATAGCGGAGGATGCGTAACGAACGTTAACCACCGCATCTGCGCCGAGTGCCTCTGCTTCCTCAACCATTCTCTTGGTGGCAATGGCTCTCGCCTCGTTCATCATTTCGTTGTAAGCCTTCAGTTCGCCACCGACAAGGGTCTTGAAGCTCTGAAGAATATCCTTACCCACATGCTTGGACTGAATGGTGCTTCCCTTCACAAGTCCCAGCATTTCAAGCTCTTTTCCGCTAATATAATCAGTATTGACTAAGATCATCCTCTTCACCTTTCCTTATTTCATGGATTCTTTCTATGCAAACCTTGACCGTGATGACTGAAAACACAAGAGGAACAATAGCAAGAACGTATCTCCATATGCCCCCAAGCAACGTCATCAGAAAGCCAAAGTAAACAACGTAATAGAGTATCATTATTACTGAAATCACAATTGGTGCAATCATTTTCTTCCTATGAGAGTTCATTTTTATTACCTCACTTGCAAATTCTTATTTGTAGATATGCGTTTTCATTGAGTAGGAATACAAACCGAATCAGAACATTAATTATTCTTATAAAACAAGTGACGGAGCACTGTAAACTCGTGCCGCAAGCTCACTGTTCAACATATAAAGACTCTTCGGGTCTGAACCGAACAATTCCATTTTTGTGATAAGGTCATGAGCATTTGTTTCTTCCTCGCCCTGCTCCTTTACAAACCAATCAAGGAACTGCATTGTTCTGAAGTCCTTTACCTCATAAGCCGCCGCATAAATATCGTTAATTAACGATGTAACG
>JAZLBM010000235.1:0-1580 GCA_045613705.1 Eubacteriales bacterium
GTGACAAAGCCTTTTGCGCCTTGGTATGGCAAGCGTTTGTCACTTGTACCGCAGGCTCCTTCCGCCTCGCATTCGCTCGGCACCTCCCTCTCGGAGGGAGGCTATTCGCTCGCCATGAACAGACCGACAAACATCAATTTAACGTTAAAATTCCATCAAAAAAACTCCTCAAAAGAGGAGTTTTTCTTTTCATTCAATATTTCACCACGGTGGTATCTGCCACGCGGTCGCCGACGGACGATCCTGTCAGCACAAGGAGAATGCCGTCAAGCTGATAGAGGAAGAAAAAGAGACTGCGCAGAAGCCGCTGCTTCACCGAAGCCACAACCATGCCGCTCTTGTCCATCACCACAAGACCGAGGGCGCGCTTGCCCACGCTTCGTCCGCCGAAGATCACGTCGCGGAAGACCATCAAAAAGGCGCAGATAAAGAGGCAGATCAGCACGCTCACGCGGTAGAATTGCTCATTTTTGAGAATGAGATTGACAATGGCGATCACCGAAAGGGGTGCCGCCGCAATATATCCGTCGATCAAAAAAGCAATGATCCGTCGAATGCGAATTTCCATAAAATTCTCCTTAATAGGTGGGGGTGTCGAGGCGCCACTCGTCGTTCTCAAGGATGAAACGAAGGGTGACGGAAAGGATCTCGTCCTCCTCGCCAAGCAGGTAGGAATCCACCTTCACGTTTACCGATTTTTGGGAGGAGGGCTTGACGATCTGCATGGTGTCAAGCTTGTAGCGGCGCTGGCCGGGCAGAATGTTGAAGGGGTCCTTGTCGCCGAAGGCGTAGCGAAGCAGATAGCCCTCGGGGGACTCCAGATAACGGGCGGTGGTCACCATACCCGTGCTCTCGTCCGCGTAGCCGACGAAGGCCATGGTGGAGATCTCCTCCAGATAATCGGCGGAATAGACGGCCGCCGCCGCGTATTTTACGTCCTCAAGATAGTAATAAGGACTACCCTCGGCAACGAATTCGTAGGCATCGTAGCCCTCAAAGCCGTAATAGATGAAATTTTCGGTGGCGTATTTGCCGTCACGGGCATAGGTGGGCAGACCCTCGCCGAAAAAGATGTCGTTGATCTCGTAGGATGCCTCGATGAGGGCGGCGAAATCGTCGTAGACCTCGTCAAGGGCAGGCGCCTTGCCGCAGGCGGTGAGCACCGTGGGCAGAAGCAGAAGGATGGCCGCAAGAGCGGAAAGTAACTTATATTTGCGATTCATAATTTTCCTCGTTTCGCGGGCGGATACCGTCCACCCTGTTTTCTATCCCCATTATACACGAATCCGCCGCCAAAATCAACCCCTCCACAAAATTTCCGCAATTGACAAACGCGGGGAAAGGTGGTATAGTAGAGGTAGATAGTTGTGTGGAAAATTGGTGTTTATCGGGGTGTTAGAAGTTGCTCTGCCAGGCTCCCTCCGGGAGGGGGCTCCCGCGAAGCGGGTGGAGGAGCCCGCGCAACAAAATCTTTTGCGCCTTGATATGGCGAGTGCTAATCGCTCATCTCGCAGGCTCCTTCCGTCACACTCCGTGTGCCACCTCCCTCTCGGAGGGAGGCCTTAAATGTGCCGACGAAC
>JAZLBM010000236.1:0-1636 GCA_045613705.1 Eubacteriales bacterium
TCGGCATGTTCGCAGTCGCTCTGTAAGGCTCCCTCCGGGAGGGAGCTGGCGCGGAACGCGACTGAGGGAGCCCGCGCAACAAAATCTTTTGCGCCTTGATATGGCAAGTGCTATTCGCTCATCTCGCAGGCTCCTTCCGTCACACTTCGTGTGCCACCTCCCTCTCGGAGGGAGGCTTTAAGTGCACCGACAAACAGACCGCTAAACACCAATTTAACAGAAAAGAGAAAAAATCATGGAACAATACATCAAAAATGCGACGGCGCAGTTTGAGACGCTTCTTCGCGAGCAGCTTGCCCGTTGTGAGAAAATGAAGGAAGCCGCTGCGCCCACCGACTTTGCCAATGCCGAGAAGATCGTTATTGGCATCGTGGACGGCGACGGCATCGGCCCCATCATTATGAATGAGGCTGTGAAGGCGGCGGAAAAGCTGCTTGCCGACGAGATCGCCGCAGGCAAGATCGAGCTTCGCCGCGTGGAGGGTCTTACCATTGAAAACCGCCTTGCCAAAAATCAGGCCGTACCCACCGAGGTACTGGCGGCGCTGAAGGAGTGCGACGTCATTTTGAAGGGCCCCACCACCACTCCCAAGGGCGGCACTATGGAGAGTGCCAACGTCACCCTTCGCCGCGAGCTTGACCTCTATGCTAACGTCCGTCCCGTGTCCGTGCCCGAGCTTGGCATCGACTGGACCTTCTACCGCGAGAACACCGAGGGAGAGTACGTGCTGGGCAGCCGCGGCATCGAGCTTCCCGAAAACCTTACCATGGACTTCAAGGTGACCACCGTGCCCGGCACCGAGCGCATCGCTCGCGCCGCCTTTGAGTTTGCCAAGAACAACGGCAAGACCAATATGGCCATCGTCACCAAGGCCAACATTATGAAGAAGACCGACGGCTCCTTCTCGGCTATCTGTAACGAGATCGCGAAGGAGTATCCCACCGTCACCGCCGAGGACTGGTACATCGACATTATGTGCGCCAACCTTGTCAATCCCGACATCCGATCCCGTTTTCAGGTCTTTGTGCTCCCCAATCTCTACGGTGACATCATCACCGACGAGGCGGCACAGCTGCAGGGCGGCGTAGGCACCGCGGGAAGCGCCAACGTAGGCGACCGCTACGCTATGTTCGAGGCCATTCACGGCTCCGCCCCCCGCATGATCGAGGAAGGCATCGGCGAATACGCCAACCCCGCAAGCATCCTTAAGGCGCTTGAGATGCTTCTGCGCCATATCGCACGTGCCGACCGTGCCGACGCTCTTGCCGCCGCCGTAGCCGCCGCCACCGAGAAGGTGACCGTGACGGGTAACCGCGACGGTGCTACCTGCGCCGCCTTCGGCGACGCCGTGGTTGCCAATCTGTAAAAAGATATACAAAAAAGCCGCCCTGTGGGCGGCTTTTGTTTTGTAAATTTTGATTTATCGGTGAGTTTAATATACGCACAAAATCGGTAGGGGGCGGCGCCTTCGACGCCCCGAGAAGGTCGGGATTTTATATCGTTCACGGCTACAATTCCTTGATATAAACGCATTTTACCAATTTTGCAACTGCAAATTCGTTCGTTGCGGGTCGTCGTGGGCGCCGACCCCTACCAGGTATTCGTTCATTTCTGCATAGCCATAACTCCCCGATAA
>JAZLBM010000237.1:0-2470 GCA_045613705.1 Eubacteriales bacterium
AAAAA
Source organism: Eubacteriales bacterium (assembly GCA_045613705.1). Taxonomy (GTDB): domain Bacteria; phylum Bacillota; class Clostridia; order Oscillospirales; family CAG-272; genus RGIG8775. The sequence continues at coordinate 6 of JAZLBM010000237.1, forward strand.
AGAACCACCGCTCTTCTTTCAAAGCAAAAGCTAACCAAATGATTTTCGTTTTCATAATTTGCAATATGTAAAAGAAATAGAAAGGGTAGCTGAGGATCTAAGCGGCTCTTCCGACATAAATAGTCGGCCGTACACCGCAGAAATAAAATCCTCAACTACCAAGTATAGTATATCCGATTTGTACGGATTTGTCAACAAAAAATATTGGCAAATTGATGTTTATAGGTCTGATGTATCTATTGTAGGGGCGATTCACGAATCGCCCGCAACGAAAGGTACGCACCCGTGAAAATGGCGTGAATCCTTCGTTTTCGGGCGATTCGTGAATCGCCCCTACGGGTTTGTACGACGCCGTTTCGCACCATCAAACCCACCGATAAATCAAAATTTGAAAGGGCGGGATCTCTCCCGCCCTTGGTTGTGTGCTTTTGAAAATTATTTTTCCGCAATCGTCCAACCCTTGCCGACGCCGTACTTTTCACCCGTTTTATCGTAGGTGATGTCGTAGGTCTTGCCCAAAAGATGCACGTTTTCTACGCGGACATAGTCCCAATCGTCGGGAATGTGGGGGCGGAGCACAGGCTTGCCGTCCTCCACGTCAATGCCCACCAGATCGTGAAGCACAAGGTCGCAGAATGCGGAGTGATTATAGTCCTTTCCGCGGTCGCGGTCGCCATACTTCGGCTCAAACTTGTCGGTATAGAGCCACTCGCGGGTCGTCCATACCAAGCGGTAGGGATCCATCTCCTCATCGATCCAGTTGATGATCTTGCCGTCCTCACGAACAAGGTGATGCATCTTGGCATACTGGGAAAGGAGCATGGTGAAGTCCTCGTTGCTCATCACGTCATTGCCAAAGCGGTTCATGGCGGCGGCGCAGGCGTCAATGGTCTGGGTGGTGGCGTAAGGCCAGATATAGCCGTTCCACAGACACTCGTGATCGGCCTCATACATAAATCGGGGATGTCCTTGGTCGGCGGTGGTAAGACCTGTCTTGGCAAGGAATACCTTGGGGTCGGTCAGGAGAGGGAACATCTTGCGGGCGCGCTCCTCGTTACCGAGACCGAACACGAAGGGCACGTAACCAAGAAGCTCACGGACGTTGCGCTCAGGCTCGATGTCGCGGGTATCGTAAACCGAATCGATGTCCTCGGCGTGGACGGCCTTATAGAATTCGCCGTCCCAAAGGCGCGCCTCGATCATTTCGCGAAGGGCTTCTGCCTTCTCGCGGTAGCAGGTCGCCTTGTCGGAAAGCCCCTTCATCTCGGCAATCTTTGCGAGGGTCAGCGCGCCGTGATACATATAGCTATTGATGGTGGGGCGCAGACCCGGTTGACGCTTGAAGGTGTCGGAGGGCGTGCCGCTGATGGAATACTCCATACCGTCAAAGTTATCGATGCTGAAGAAAAGACCGCTCTTGGTAAGATTCGTGCTTTCCCACTGGGCATAGTATGCCTCCAATTGCTCAAAACGGTCAAGCACGAAGGAGAAATCACCGCGGATGCGGCAATAATCGTAGAGTGCCGAGATCAGCCAGGAGCTGTATTGGTGGGGATTGCGCTTCTTTTCAAGGAAGTGCGCCGCATAGGACTCAAGATAGGTGGGCGCATCGGCAAGCCAGCGCGCCTCGTTCAGATGGTGTCCCACCGCGCACACGATGGTGTTGTATTTTCCGCCCCACGGAACGTGGTAAAGGAATTCGGTGAACACAAAGCCGCACTCTTCGGTGTGCTTGATGTGCTTGCGAAGCGTCCAGAAGCGGAAATAGTAGGTCTCCTCAATGTCCTTGTCGGGACACTCGAAAAGGGGAATGCGGTCGGCAAGGAAGTCGTAGGCCGCCGCGTTGCTTACGTATTGTGTGATATGCTCGTCATCGTTTGCGTTGAATTTTTCAACGTACGATCTCAGTAATTCTTTTCCGTTCATACCGTCCTCCGTGAGGTTTTTTTCTATGATATCACACTCTTTTCGTGATTGCAAGGTTTTTCGGGACTTTTGCTTGACATAATTTTCCTTGTATGATAGGATAGAGCTATCAAGAAACCGAGGTGTGAATTATGGAAGAAAAGATTTTTGGCGGTCTTCGCTATCTGGAAGGACGCCCTGCCGATTTTGACGAAAACAAGCCTCACCCCACGCTGATCTTTTTGCACGGCGCGGGCACCATTTCCAATGACATTAACGTGCTTCGCGGTAATAACGTGTTCCGGCATATGAAGAAGCTGGGCATCTCTTGTCTTACCTTCGCGCCCCAGTGCGATGCGGGTACCACCTGGTTTGATAATTTTGAGAAGCTGAAGGCCCTTGTGGAAATGATCCGCGCCCTCAATTACGTGGATGCTTCCCGCATTTATCTGACGGGTAATAGCATGGGCGGCTACGGAAGCTGGCAGCTTGCCATGAGTATGAATCACGTGTTTGCGGCGGTGATCCCCGTGTGCGGCGGCGGTATGTATTGGTACTCG
>JAZLBM010000238.1:0-2996 GCA_045613705.1 Eubacteriales bacterium
TGTGCGCCATCAGCGTATCCAGCAAGTCCTGCGCAACCTGTAGATCTTCTTTTGTCGCAACCTCCGACTTCCCTGCAAGGAATATCGGATCGTGCATCAGTTCTTTAATCATAAAAATATTTTCTCCAAATCAACATCCAAGCCAAACTCGTCGAGATCCGCATCTCTTACACAAAGTTCACTTTTGATCATATCGGCAATTTCATAATAGGCAAGTTTCCGTCCATTGTCAAAATTATGACCGCTTTCTTTGCCCTCTTCAACAGATTCAAAAGCTCGTTCTAAGATACGGCTGATAATAAATTTATACGTTTCATTTGAGATTTCCATATACTTTCCCTCTTTTATGCGACCTCCGACTTCCCTGCCAGGAATATCGGATCGTGCATTAATTCCTTGATCATATTATTCCAATCCTGATTCTTTTTTTATTCTTGCCCAAACATTCGCTAGGTTAGGGTCAAATTTACCAAAAGTTTTATATGCCCATCTGCAACATCTCAATGCATTTTCGTATTCTTTCAGATCGCAGTATGCTGCCGCAACCGACGTAAGAAGTACCGGTGTAATAAAATCTGTACCAAAAAACTCTTTTGTCTCCGTAAATAGATCTATTACCTTCCTTGGCATATTGCACTTTCTATAGCAGGAAGTAATTCTTGGCAATATGTATTTATATGTTGTTTCGTCACACCCTCCCAGGGCTTTTTCATAAAAACCTATCGCGCTTGAATACGAGTTGCTTTCTTTTAGTTTATCCCCTTCTGCCACCAACTCATCAATACTATAATTGGAATAGTCAAGTGTTTTTAAATATTGTTGATTTAGAAAATTCTGCAACGAATCATGCACAATATGATGGCGGCTATCGGCCCACTTTGAGTTTGTACGCGTATAAATTTCACCATTGTATTCGATTTTATCCAATATATCCACCTCCAATTAGAGCAAATCAAATAGACTAGAAATTGCTTTCGCTACGACCTCCGACTTCCCTGCAAGGAATATCGGATCGTGCATAAATTTCTTTAACCATGGTTCCATTCCCTTTTCAGTATCGCATACTGATAGGTATTTTCATATATGGGATTGCCGTTCACGTCCTTTACAAAGCTCACGAACTCCATAAATAGTCCCTCGCGGCGCATGCCGAGCTTTTCGCAGAGCTTCTGACTTGCCACGTTGTAGTCCTCGGTATAGGCGTAAATGCGACGTGCGCCCTTCTCGTTGAAGAGATAATCGAAGAAGGCGTGAGCCGCCTCGTAGGCGTAGCCCTTGCCGTGGTATTCGGGATTGAGCATCCAACAGGGGCTGAAGGTATCACGAGCGGCATTTTCCTCGTCGGGAGCAGTCGCTTCGGGCATGGCATCGATCTCGCCGATGACCTTGCCGTTTTCCTTGAGCGTGATGGCAAAATAATACTCTCCGTCCTTGGCTCTGTCAAGCACAGCCTTTCTTGCATCGTCCATAGTTTCGGTTTTCATGCAAGCGAAGCAATGCACCATCGGCTCGTGTAAATATTCAAATGCATCCGCCGCATCGCTTTCGGTGAACGGACGGAGGATAAGGCGGTCTGTTTCTATAATCATAGGGGTTCTCCCTCAACTTTCGTATTTATTCAACTCCGTGCATCTCCATCAAGTCACGCAGGTCGCCAAAGCTTTTATTGTACTGCGCCTGAGAGATCGCGCCATTTTGCAGGAAGGTATCAAGCAACTTCTTCTGTTGACGGAACAGTTCAACCTTCTGCCAGCGCTCCTTTGTCATGAGATTGGAGTGCCCCGTGCGGACCTCGCCAAGCAACGACACTTCAATGCCCTCGGTCTTTCGCTGATAGACGAATCCCAGCTTTTCCTGCACACGGCGTGATTTCTCGTTGCCGTCGTAGTAGCCACACCAGATGCGGTTCATTTTGAGATCCTCAAAGGCGTAGCAGAGCATCTCGCGCGAGGCTTCGGGAATGAGCCCCTGCCCCCAATACGGCTTTCCGATCCAATAGCCAAGCTCATATTCGTCGTCATCCTCGGCAAGGTCGTTACGATGAAAGCCAATACTGCCAATGGGCTTGCCATTCTCTTTTAGACACACGGCATAGGTCTCGGGCGCGGACAGAACCGTGCGAATGATTTCGCGGCTGTTCTCCACGCTCGTGTGAGGCGGCCATCCTGCAGGTGGTCCTATATCGGGGTCACTTGCGTATATGTATAGATCCGGTGCATCATCATCGCACCACGGGCGAAGAATGAGGCATTCTGTTTCAAGTATCATGTTTTTTCTCCATATAATACCACTCGTGCATCGCCGCAACCGTTGCAACGGTGCATACGATGGGTAAGGTGTAGGTCAAGTCAACAAAGCTTATCGTCACAGGCAGAAGGAACAATAATAGTCCCGTTATCTTATTCAGAACAGTATGAGGGGATATGAGTTTTTTCGTGCGAATGAATCCCCAAACCACGTTTTCAAACTTGATTATGGCGATAATACCGATCCACATCCACAGCCATACGGGGATGTGAAAATGCGGCACGAATTTGATCAAAACCACGGTCATAAACACGAAATCCGAAAGCGCATCCAGCCTTGCTCCGAAGTCGCTTGCGCTTTTTGTCCTTCTTGCCACAGTGCCGTCTACCATATCGCTGAGTCCGCAAAACAGATAAAGCACGTAAAACCACGCCGATGTCAGCGGAATCAATAGGAGAGGCAGACTCAATACCATGCGCGAGCCCGTGATGATGTTTGCGATGTGTTTTTTCATAAATCAGTTGCTGTCAAAAGTTGATTAGCCTTTTTATTTTACAATTTCATATTCCCAATCGATGATGCCGCCGAATTCCTTAATGTTGGTATATCCGAGCTTAACAAGCTCCTCGGCTGCGATTTTGCTTCTTCTGCCACTTCGGCAATAGACGAGAATCAACTGACTCTTATCAAGAAGCTCCTTTTCAGCGCGGTCGGCAATCTCGTATTCAGGAATCAGTATCGCGCCAGGG
>JAZLBM010000239.1:0-13194 GCA_045613705.1 Eubacteriales bacterium
TCCAAGAAGGAGGATGCAGGTAACATCAACAACTGGATGGATCCTAAGGAGTGCTATGCAAAGCTTTCCAAGCTCTATGCAGGCTCCATGAAGGGCAAGACCATGTACGTCATCCCCTACTCCATGTCCGTTGTAGGTTCCCCCTTCGCTAAGTACGGTATCGAGCTTACCGACTCTATCTACGTTGTTCTTAACATGCTCATCATGACCCGCGTTGGTCTTGATGTTCTTGAGGCTCTCGGCGACAGCGCAGACTACATCAAGGGTCTTCACGCAAGAGCTGAGCTCGACGAGGAGAACAGATATATCGTTCACTTCCCCGAGGACAACACCATCTGGTCCGTTAACTCCGGTTACGGCGGAAACGTTCTTCTTGGTAAGAAGTGCTTCGCTCTCCGTATCGCGTCCTACCTTGGCCGCAAGGAGAACTGGATGGCTGAGCATATGCTCATCCTTGGCGTTGAGTATCCCGATGGCGAGACCAAGTACGTTTGTGCTGCATTCCCCTCTGCTTGCGGTAAGACCAACCTCGCAATGCTGATCCCCCCCTCCATCTATGCAGAGAAGGGCTACAAGGTATGGTGCGTAGGTGACGATATCGCTTGGCTTCGTGTCGGCGAGGACGGAAGACTTTGGGCAGTAAACCCCGAGAACGGTTTCTTCGGCGTTGCTCCCGGTACCAACGAGAAGTCCAACCCCAACGCTCTTTACACCACTATGAAGGACACCATCTTCACCAACGTTGTTCATAACACCAAGGACAACACCGTTTGGTGGGAGGGTCTTGATAACAATCCTCCTGCAGAGGCAATCGACTGGAGAGGAAACGCTTGGGACTTCAACAACTACGACAAGACTCGTAAGCTTGAGACCTCCGGCGCTCATCCCAACTCCCGCTTCACCGCAAAGGCTGTTAACTGCCCCTGTATCTCCAACCAGTTCAGCAATCCCGCAGGCGTTCCCATCTCCGCTATCGTATTCGGCGGACGCCGTGCAAAGACTGCTCCCCTGGTTTACCAGTCCACCTCTTGGCAGAACGGTACCTTCGTTGGTTCCATCATGGCTTCCGAGACCACTGCAGCAGCTGCAGGTGCAGTTGGCGTAGTTCGTCGCGATCCCATGGCAATGCGTCCCTTCGTTGGTTACGATATGGGCGACTACTGGGCACACTGGCTCAAGATGGGTACCCTTATCCCCCACGCTCCCAAGATCTTCCACGTTAACTGGTTCCGCACCGACGACAACGGCAACTTCATCTGGCCCGGCTTCGGTGACAACATGCGTGTTCTTATGTGGATCCTTGCTCGTTGCGAGGGTAAGGTTGATGCGGACATCTCTCCCATCGGTTACCTTCCCAAGGCTGAGGACATCAACATTGAGGGACTTGAGGACGTTACCCTTGACACCATCAAGGATCTTCTTTCCGTTGACGTTGACTCCTGGCTCCAGGACGTTGAGAACATCAAGGAATTCTATGCTCAGGTTGGCGCAAGAGTTCCCGAGACTCTCTACGACGAGCTTGCAGCACTTGAGGCAAGACTTAACGCCGCTAAGTAATTATCGAAATACCATTCACCACCGCGATCTTCGGATTGCGGTGGTTTTTTATATTTTCCGCAAACAAAAAAAAGCAACCGCGCCGAGGCGCGGTTGCAAAATCTTCTATTCAATTACTTTGCAAGGATCTCCACCTTGAAGTTGTCGAACGCGGGCTTGTGGGAAAAGCCGGAATTGCTTTCGTTGTTGAGCCACCAGGAATACGTGTTTTCCGCACTGACGGCAAGATGGCCGGAGGTAACGGTCTGAATATGCGTGCCGTTGACAAAAACAAATGCCTCTCCGGTAGCGTTGTTTACAATGATATTGAAGGCATAGACCGTATCCTTCTCTACGGCTCCCTCTGCAGGATACAGGGGGGTAGGATTGGAGGTGCTGGCCGTTTTGTTGATGGTTCCCGCCTTACGGGCGTGATGTGCCAGAATCGTCTTTGCAGACTGATCGCCATTGCTCGCCGCAAAAATGATGGGAACGCCGCTGGACGATTTCACGGCAAAGCTCCAGTCGAAGGAAATCATATAGTAGGACACGCCGTCCAGCGCCTTGCCACTGTAATTCAAATAGAAAGGCACCTTGTTCTCGGCGTCGGCAACACATCTCAAAGCGCCGTCCTCACAGACGTAGGCCGCCGCACTGGAGGCATTCAGAGACAGTCCAAGATTGGCATTGGCCGCGTTCAGCGCCGCAATCTCCGTAGCAACATCAGCTTGATCAAAGGTCAGAAGGACGAGAACGTTTTCGTCAATGGAAACGCCTTCATTGGCACCGCAGACGCCACAGGTCTTCTGCAGCTTGCCATCCTTGATAACGGTATCGGCACCAAAGGTAGTGATCTCGTTCCATACGTGTCCCTTTGCCGCCTCAAGCACCACACCGCAAACGGTACACTTGACATCGTCAGCACAGTTGGTAACCGTGGAAGCGGTATGCTCTGCAACGGGGTATTCCGTCTTGGATACAACTTCACCGCAGGTCTTGCAGACCTCATTTTTGTATCCGGCATCAGAACAAGTCGCCGCCACTTCCTCAACCTCGATCTCGTGAACGTGCTCGATTTCGGAAGGGTTGGTTTCGGGCGCGTGTGTCTCGATGGGATCCGTCTCGGGCAGATCGGTTTCCACCTCGCCGCCGCAGGCAATCAGCGACACAGCAAGAGTGAGGATCATCAGCAATACGAATATTTTTTTCATAGAAGTTTTTCTCCTCAAGAATAACTTTATTATATTGTACACAAAACAAGAAGCAATGTCAAGGCTTTACGCCATGAAAAAGAGACGCCTTTCGCAAGGCGTCTCTATAATATTGGTTTTATGCTTCCTGGGACTTCTTGTATTCCTCAACGATCTTTGCGGCGATGTTGCCGGGAACAACTTCGTAACCGGTAACAGTGAAGTCAAAGGATCCACGACCCTGGGACATTGCGCGAAGATTGATGGGATATTCTACAAGCTCGGCCTTAGGAGCAATAGCGTTGATGGTGGTATAGCCCTGCTTATCAGCGGTATCCATACCCATAACGCTACCGCGGCGCTTGTTCAGATCACCGATGATATCACCAACGAGATCGTCGGGAACGGTAACGGTAAGATCGCCAACCGGCTCAAGAAGAACGGGAGCGGCCTGCTTCAAGCACTCCTTGTATGCAAGGTTTGCGGCAAGCTTGAAGGAGATTTCGTTAGAGTCAACGTCATGGTAAGATCCATCATAAAGATCTGCGGCAAGCTGGATCATGGGGAATCCTGCAACGCCCTTGACCATAGCCTCCTGAAGACCCTTCTCTACTGCAGGGAAGTAGTTCTTGGGAACGGCTCCGCCTACAACAGACTCGGTGAAGGTAAGACCGTCCTCCGTACCGGGTGCGAAGGTGATCTTAACGTGACCGTACTGACCGGAACCACCGGACTGCTTCTTGTGCTTTCCTTCTACCTGAACGCGCTTGGTGATCTTCTCACGGTAAGCAAGCTTGGGCTCGCCGAGAGCGATTCCTACGCCAAAGCGAGACTTCAGCTTTGCGGAAAGGCAAGCAAGGTGCATATCGCCAAGACCGGAGATCAACATCTGCTTGGTCTCTGCATTGTTCTCATATGCGATGGTAAGGTCTTCCTCAAGAAGCTTTGCAATACCCTGGGAGATCTTACCCTCATCGCCCTTGCTCACGGGCGTCATAGACTGGGTGTAGTAGGGCTTGGGATAGCGGATAGGAAGATAGGAACGAGTTCCGTCAAGAGACAGCGTATCGTTGGTATTGGTATCGGCAAGCTTTGCTACCATACCGATATCGCCGCAAGCAAGCTCGTCAACCTCGGTCTGGGTCTTACCCTTTACGGTATAGATATGAGCAAGCTTCTCAGCTACGCCGGTATGATCGTTCTTCAGAATCATATCGCGCTTGACCGTTCCGCTCATAACCTTAAAGAAGGACATCTTTCCTACGAACTGGTCGGCAACCGTCTTGAATACGAAGATGGAGGGATCGCCGGCAACGTCGATGGGAAGAAGGGTACCGTCAGCAAGCTTCTCGTTCTTCTTCGCGGTGAAACGGGGGAAGGACTCGGAGATTGCGTCAAGCATTGCGATAACGCCCCATACGTTGGTTGCAGAACCACAGTAAACGGGAGTGATGGTACCGTCGATGATACCCTGGTGGAGTGCCTCAATAGCCTCCTCCTTGGAGATCTCTTCGCCGTTGAAGTACTTTTCCATCAACTCGTCGGAAGTACCTGCAAGTGCCTCGTTAAGCGCTTCCTTATACTGAGCGGCAACATCCTCGAAACGAGACTCCATGGGAATCTCCCAACGCTTACCGCGAGAGTCGTACTTATACGCCTTCATCGCAACGAGGTCAAGCATGGTAACGTCCTTACCGTACTCAACGGGAACGAATACGGGACATACGGTTCTACCGAACTTATAGTCAAGCTCCTTGAATACGCGGTCGAAGTTTGCTTCGCCCTCGTCACACTTATTTACGAAGAACACCTTGGGAACGCCGTAAGAAGTAGCCGCATCCCAAGCAAGCTCGGTACCAACCTCAACACCGGCCTTTGCATCAACGGTGATAACAGCACTTCCCGCAACACGGAGTGCCTGATATGCCTCACCCACGAAATCCAGGTAACCGGGGGTATCGATAATATTGATCTTAATATCCTTCCATTCTACGGGAACGACAGATGCGGAAAGGGTAAAGCCGCGCTTGATCTCTTCTGCGTCGTAGTCACAAACGGTATTTCCGTCGGATACGCGACCAAGTCTGTCAGATCCGCCCGTAATATATATCATTGCCTCGGCAAGCGAAGTCTTTCCACTTCCGCCGTGTCCAAGCAGGGCGATGTTTCGCAGGGATTTGGTATCAAATTTAGCCATGGTGTTGTCCTCTTCGCTCACGACCTATGGGCCGCAAGCCTTTCTTATTAGATTTTATTTACAAAGAACACTAATTAAACTATCAAAATTTATGCACCTTGCCAATAACAATATCATTATATAACATTTAAGGGATTTTTTCAAGTACCCTTATACACTTTTTCAATAGCAAAACAGAGAAATTGGACACGCCTTTTTGTGCATATTGCAAAATTTTATAAAAAAAAGAACCGTGCAGATGAACGGTTCTTCATTATTCGATATCAAAAAGCTTCTTGGCGTTTTCCGCCGTCTTCTTGGCAACCTCTTCCGGGGAGATGCCGAACACGTCGGCGATAGCCTCTGCGGTATAGTGCAGATAGCCCGAATGGTTCATCTTGCCGCGCATCGGGTGCGGTGCAAGATACGGACAATCGGTCTCGATCAGAATGCGGTCAAGAGGAACACTCTTTACCACTTCCCTTACCCGAGAGGCGTTCTTGAAGGTGACTACACCGGAAAAGGAAACGTACCAGCCGCGCTTCACAAGCTCACGTGCCATCTCGGCACTTCCGCTATAGCTGTGGAACACGCCTCGGACGTTCGGGAACTCCAGTACAACGTCAAAGCAGTCGCCATGGGCATCTCTGTCGTGGATCGCCACGGGCAGACCCATTTCCTCGGCAAGCTTCATCTGCTCGCGGAAGAAATACAGCTGATGCTCCTTATCGTAGGGCTCCCAGTAATAGTCAAGACCGATCTCGCCGATGGCGACGATCTTATGGGCCTTGAAATCGCGGTGCGCCAACAGGAATTCACGGAATTCGGCAATTCTCTCCTTGGCATAGGGGGCGCAATCACCGGGATGAATACCGACTGCGGCGTACATTCCGTCGTACTGCTTTGCCTGTGCCAGGCAAATTCCGTTATTCTCAAGGCTGGTTCCCACGTTGATAATATGGCTCACGTCGCCCGCAAAGACCTTCGCAAGAACGCCCTCGGCGCCCTGCTCTGCCTCCTCGGCGAAGCGCTTATCGTAATAGTGAGCGTGGGAATCAAACAGCTTCATACTCATTATCTGACTCTCTCGCCAAGAGGCGTATCCTCGGCCAGGAATACCACGCGGATCTGCTCCTCGCCAGACGCAAGGATCATCCCCTGAGACTCAATGCCGCAAAGGGTTGCAGGCTTGAGGTTGGCAACAACGATAACCTTCTTGCCGATCATCTGCTCGGGCGTGTAGAACTTGGCGATGCCCGAAACCACCTGACGGGTCTCGTAGCCAAGATCCAGCTGAAGCTTAAGAAGCTTCTTGGCCTTGGGAACGTTCTCGCAGGCCACGACCTTCGCGGTACGAAGCTCTACGTTCATAAAGTCCTCAATGCCGATGATGGCACAGCCCTCGGGCTTCTCCTTCTGCTTGGCTTCTGCCTCGGCGGCCTTGGCGGCAGCCTCTGCCACTGCGGCAAACTCGGCAAGCTTCTTCGCCTCGTCGATTCTCGCAAAGAGCACCTTGGAGTCAGCAAGGGTGCTTCCTACGGCAACGCCGTCAAATCCGCGTCCCTCAAGCACACGGTATCCCTCATACGCGCATCCAAGCTCCGCAAGGATCTCGGTTGCGGCATCGGGAATGAAGGGCATCAAAAGGATAGCGCCGCGGCGGATGGTCTCAAGAAGATTGTAAAGAACGGTACCGAGACGTGCCTTCTGGCTCTCGTCCTTGGCAAGCGCCCAGGGAGCGGTCTCGTCGATATACTTGTTGGCGCGGCGAAGCATGTTGAAGATGCTCTCCAGCGCATCGGCAATGCGGTAATCATCCATCAGACGGACAACCTCGTCGTAGGTCTCAAAGCACACCTGCTTCAGCTCCTCGTCAAGGACATCGGGTGCGGAGGGCGCCTGAACCACCTTATCGAAGTACTTCTTCTGCATATCGAGGGTACGCTTTACAAGGTTACCGAGGTTATTCACAAGGTCTGCATTGAAGCGACCGATCACGGCGTCATAAGTGATGGAGCCGTCGTTGGCATAGGGCATCTCGGAAAGGGCGTAGTAACGAACGCCGTCCACGCCGAAGTGGTCAGCCAGGGTGTCGGCATAGATCACGTTGCCGCGGGACTTGGACATCTTGTCCACGCCCGAGTTGAACCAAGGATGTCCGAAGACCTTCTTGGGCAGGGGCAGATCCAGTGCCATCAGGAAGATGGGCCAGTAGATGGTGTGGAAGCGAAGGATGTCCTTACCGATAATATGAACGTCGCAGGGCCAGTACTTCTTGAAGGTCTCGCTCTGCTCCTCGAAGCTCTTATCGGGATCGTAGCCGATGGCGGTGATATAGTTGGTCAGCGCGTCAAGCCATACGTAGGTAACGTGCTTGGGATCGAAGTCCACGGGAATACCCCAGGTGAAGGAGGTACGGGATACGCAAAGATCCTGCAGACCCGCCTTGAGGAAGGTGTTGACCATCTCGTTCTTACGGGACTCGGGCTGAATGAAGCCGGGGTTAGCCTCAATGTGGGCGATGAGGCGGTCTACGTATTTGCTCATCTTGAAGAAGTACGCCTCTTCCTTTGCCTGATGCACCGCGCGACCGCAGTCGGGGCACTTGCCGTCGGTGATCTGAGACTCGGTAAAGAAAGACTCGCAGGGGGTACAGTACCAGCCCTCATAGTAATCTTTATAGATGTCGCCCTGCTCAAAAAAGCGCTTGAAGATCTTCTGCACGGCACGCTCGTGGTAGTCGTCGGTGGTACGAATGAAATAATCGTAGGTAGTGTTCATCTTGTCCCACACACCGCGGATCTCGCCCGCAACGCGGTCAACGTACTGCTTGGGAGAGATGCTCTCGGCATTGGCAAGCTCCTCGATCTTCTGACCGTGCTCGTCAGTACCCGTGCAAAGGAACACGTCGTAGCCCATAGCGCGCTTGTAGCGAGCGTAGGCGTCGGCCATAATGATCTCGTAGGTATTGCCGAAGTGAGGCTTCTTGGAAGCGTAGGCAATGGCGGTGGTCATGTAAAATTTATTATTCTGTGACATAATGATCAGTCCTTTCCAAAATCAGTTTGAGGATGTCCCCTGCTCGCGGGCAAGGGCAAAAGAAAACTCGTGGGTTGCAAGAATCATCAGCGGCAACGTATGCATCAGCGTGATCACGCCCACAGAAACAAGCGAAAGTAAGAATCTCAGGTAAAGTCGCATTCGAAACACGAAGATCGCCGGCGTCTTTTTGCACGTCATCGCCTTCACGTTCTTCATCGTCCGCCCAAGAGGCACGTCCGGATTGCACAATGCAAAGGTTACGAAGGGGTAGCTTCTTCCCGTCGTATACAGACCAAGAACCGAAAGCGGAAACGTAGCGGCAGTAGTCAGATCATTCAGTACGTCCAGTCCCGTCAAGGTCGCGACAACAGACACACCGTACAGAAGAAGAAATGGGTACGCCCGTCCTACGACACGGATCACAATGCCCCATCCGCGGAAATATGCCGAGGGGGAATCAAAGAAGGTGAAGAAATCGGAAAGATCGACCGAGAGTCCCATTCGCATCTTCAGCGCCGCAGAATACAAGCCGAGATAGATCGGTGCGCCAAAAAACAGGATCAAAATAAACTGTATCAATATCAGAGCAAATTCAACAAGTGCTCCAAACCATATCGATGAAGCGTAGAGTGCATCGAAATCTACCAAAAAACTTATGGCGGATACGACCAGCAAAATCGAAACGGTTGAAAAAATAGCGACCAACGATCCAAGGATCAGTTTGACTCGGTTTCCTGCCTCGCCAAGCAATCCTTTTGCCATAGACAAGACGGCTTTTTGCTCCATCGCTCTCGTTTCGCTCACGGATGATCCCTCCTTTCGGCAGACTTATAACCATACATAATTATTTTATCATAAATGCTACTATTTTACAAGGGCTTTCCGAGGAAATTTGCTTGTTTTTGATTATCTTTTTGCGTCTATGGGAAACACTTTCTCATATCCCTATCACTTTGCAAAAGGAGTCCTCCCACATATGAAGACCGTTTCCCTCTTCCCTCCGAAGGGCATCCGATTTCCCCTTCTTCCCGTTCTGTTTTTCACAGGCGCGGCAGGCTATTACGCTCTTGAGATCGCCTTTCGCGGCCATTCCCATTGGTCTATGGCCATTTGCGGCGGTCTGTGTATCTGCCTGATCTACCTTGCCAACCATCGATTTTCCCGACTCCCTCTCCCCCTCCGCGCCGCGATCGGCGCCGCTATCATCACCGCCGTTGAATTTATCGCCGGTTGCATTCTTAATTTGTGGCTGGGATGGAACGTATGGAGTTATGAAAGCCTCCCTTACAATCTCCTGGGGCAGATCGCCCCCACCTTTTCAGCGCTTTGGTTTTTGCTGTGTCTGCCCATATGCTTTCTCCTCGGCGTCGTTCAAAAGCATTCGTCCCGCCTTACTGCCAAAAGAAAAAAAGCGGAGTGATCTCCGCTTTTTATTATCGCATTTGTTTCTCGATCTGACCGACCACAAGATCGGCTACGTGCTCGATGCTATCGGCAATTACGGTACAACCTGCCGCACGAACGTGTCCTCCGCCCCCAAAATAGGAGCAGACCACGGAAACGTCTACGTTGCTTGACGAACGGGTAGACACACGGAATACCTTTTCGGGTCCCGTCTGACGAACCGCCACCGCCACGTCCACGCCCTCAACCGATCGCGCCACGTCAATAAGCGTCTCCAGATGCTCGTCAAGAACGCCAAGCTTCTGCTTCATTTCGTATGTAAAGAACACAACGGCGATCTTGCGATTGTGGAACATCTTAAGGGTGTCAAAGCCCGCCTTTTCAACTGCCAGGACCTCCATAGACTTGGAGTCAAACAGCAGCTGGTTGATCCGCGCGGTATCGATGCCGGAATTCATGATCTCCGCCGAGCGAATATGGGTCTGGGGGGTTACGTTGGAATACTTGAAGCAGCCCGTATCCGAGCTGATCGCGGCATAGAGGCAGAAATCCAGCTTTTCGGGAAGCTTTTTGATAATTCCCTTTGCAAGGAAGGCGCGGGAAAGGTCAAACACGATCTCACCTGCCGCCGCCACGCCCGTCGCCACGTAATAATCCGCATAGGGATCGCCCTTGGAATGATGGTCGATCATCATATCGATCTTATCGCCAAAAGGCTCAAGAAGATCGCCAAGCTGGGAGGGCGATGCCGTGTCCACCGTCACGATACGCTCGGGATGAAAATCCGCAGGAATAGACTCCAACAAGGCGCTCTGCTGAATTCCTTCGCTCAAAAAGTTCAGTCTCTGGGGGACCTCATTGGTGCAAACACACCAGCTTCTGCTTCCCGCCGCTTCCAGAAGCAGCTTCAAGCCGAAGGCGGATCCCACCGCATCTCCGTCAGGCCTTGTGTGGAAGAGGATCAGCGTGTTCTTGGGGCACGCCAATGCATCGCACACCTGACCGAAGGTCAGCTTTGCAAATTCCTTCATACGTTCTCGTCCCCGCTCTCCTCGGGCTGTTCTTCATCATCGGAAAACTCGATGGTGTTGAGGATGCTGGCGATATGCGCACCGTATTCAATGGACTCGTCCAAGTGGAAGCTAAACTCGGGGGTAATGCGAAGGTTGAGGCGCTGAGCGATCTGACGGCGGATAAAGCCGCTTGCCGCCTTGAGTCCCTGGGCAACCTCTTTCTTATCTCCGCCCATTACCGAATAATAGATCTTTGCGAACTTCAGGTCGGGGGTTACCTCGGCCGCGGTTACGCAGATCAGCTTGCCGCTTACGCGGGGGTCTTTTATCTCGCGGACGATCATCGCCATTTCCTTCTGGACTTCGTCGTTGATCCGTCCCTGTCTGTATTTTGCCATATATTTCTCCATTCATAAACAGTTTTACATTTTAGTATACCACAAAACTCTCACGATTGCAAGGCTTATTGGCAAAAAAGAAAATGGGAAAAGCAAATGCTCTTCCCATTTTTACCATTTACTGAGCCGCGTCAACGATGGCCTGGAACTTGGAAGCCACGAGAGATGCGCCGCCGATAAGACCGCCGTCAACGTTGGTCTTGGCAAGGAGCTCTGCCGCGTTCTTCTCGTTCATAGAGCCGCCGTACTGAACGGTAACCGTCTCTGCAACCTCTCTGCCGTAAACCTCAGCGATAGCCGCGCGAACGAAGCCGTTGCCCTCGTCTGCCTGATCAGCCGTTGCGGTAACGCCGGTGCCGATCGCCCAAACGGGCTCGTAAGCAACGATCACGTTCTTCAGCTGATCGGCACTTACGTTGGTAAGAGCCATCTTGGTCTGGAACTTCAGAAGGGTCTCGGTGTAGCCAAGCTCTCTCTGCTCAAGGGTCTCACCTACGCAAACGATAGCCTTAAGGCCTGCATTCAGAGCTGCAAGGGTGCGAAGGTTGACCGTCTGATCGGTCTCTGCAAAGTACTGTCTTCTCTCGGAGTGACCGATTACAACGTACTCTACGCCTGCCTCAACAAGCATCTCTGCGGAGATCTCACCGGTGTACGCGCCGGAATCCTTGAAATGTACGTTCTCGGCACCGATCTTGATGTTGGAGCCGCGAGTTGCCTCAACCGCTGCGGGAATGTCGATCGCAGGTACGCAAAGTACTACGTCGCAAGCGTCCTTACCCGCAACCAGGGGCTTCATCTCCTCGATAAGAGCAACTGCTCTCTTGGGCGTCATATTCATTTTCCAGTTACCTGCGATAACTGTTCTTCTCTTCAAAGGATTCATTTTGAATCTTCCTTTCTTTCCACAAATTGGGGCTGCCGCCAAAAGCAGCAGCCCGTAAAAATTTCAATTACTTGTCAAGAAGGCAAGCGATACCGGGAAGCTCAAGACCCTCAAGGAACTCAAGGGATGCGCCGCCACCGGTGGAGATGTGAGTGATCTGGGAAGCAAAGCCAAGCTGCTCACAAGCTGCGGCAGAGTCACCGCCGCCAACAATGGTGATCGCGTCGGACTCAGCAAGAGCCTTTGCTACTGCAATGGTACCCTTTGCAAGGGTGGGGTTCTCGAATACGCCCATAGGACCGTTCCAAACAACCGTCTTTGCGGTCTTTGCAGCCTCAGCATAAAGAGCCATGGTCTCGTCACCGATGTCAAGACCCTCCATATCGGCAGGAATTGCATCAGCGGCAACACACTTGGTGTCAACGGGAGCATCGATAGGATCGGGGAAGCCTGCAGCAACGGTGGTATCAACGGGAAGAAGAAGCTTTACGCCGTTTGCCTCAGCCTTTGCCATCATCTCGCGGCAGTAGTCGATCTTCTCCTCGTCAAGAAGAGAGTTACCTACGCCGTAACCCTTAGCAGCAAGGAAGGTATATGCCATACCGCCGCCGATAATAAGGGTATCAACCTTGGTAAGAAGGTTGTTGATAACGTTCAGCTTATCCTTAACCTTTGCACCGCCAAGGATAGCAACGAAGGGACGCTCGGGATCAGCCAGAGCCTTACCCATAACGCCGATCTCCTTCTGGATCAGGTAGCCGCATACTGCGGGAAGGTAGTCAGCAACACCTGCGGTAGAAGCGTGTGCACGGTGAGCCGCGCCGAACGCGTCGTTTACGAATACGTCTGCAAGAGAAGCCATCTCCTTTGCAAACTCGGGATCGTTCTTCTCCTCTCTCTTGTCGAAGCGGGTGTTCTCAAGAAGAACAGCCTGACCCTCCTTGAGAGCAGCAACCTTTGCCTTTGCGTCTGCACCGATGGTGTCAGCAGCAAGCTCAACGGTCTGACCAAGGAGCTCAGTCAGTCTTGCGGCAACGGGAGCCAGAGAGTACTTGGCAACAACCTCTCCCTTGGGCTTGCCCATGTGAGAGCAAAGGATAACCTTTGCGCCCTTGGAAAGAAGATACTTGATGGTGGGAAGAGCCTCAACGATTCTCTTATCGCTGGTGATCACGCCATCCTTAAGGGGTACATTGAAATCGCAACGAACAAGAACTTTCTTGCCGGCAACGTCAATGTCTTCAATGGTTTTCTTATTGTAAGTCATTTGGATACACCTGTACCTTTCACAAAATTTACTACATATTACTATACCACAAACGGCGCGGTTTATCAATATGTATTTGTTAAATTTTTCTCGAATTTCAAACTTTTTCGCAAAAAAGAGGGCGTTGCGCAATGCGCAACACCCTCGGATGTACAATTTGTAAATTACTTAGCAGCTTCGCCCTCGAAGATGAACAGGTCGTCGATGAACATCTCGGACTTACCGTTCTCACCGATACGGAGGGTAGCACCGCCGCCGTAAAGCTCGTTGGTGTAGTCAGGT
>JAZLBM010000240.1:0-5049 GCA_045613705.1 Eubacteriales bacterium
TCGAGTGCACCGATATGCTGGTTGACAACGCGGCTATGCAGCTTGTCCGCAATCCCGCCCAGTTTGACGTTATCGTCACCACCAATATGTTCGGCGACATCCTTTCCGACGAGGCCTCTCAGATCACAGGCTCCATCGGTATGCTGCCTTCCGCATCTCTCGGAAGCACCACCCGCGGTCTTTACGAGCCCATTCACGGCTCGGCTCCCGACATTGCGGGCAAGAATATCGCCAACCCAATCGCTACTATCCTTTCGGCGGCTATGATGCTGCTGTATTCCTTCGGTCTTTCTGCCGAGTCGGATGCCATTGTCGGCGCCGTGGATCAGGTGCTGAACGAGGGCTACCGCACGGCCGATCTTGCCCACGGCGGCGAGAGTCTCGGCACGGTAGAGATTACCGATAAGATCATTGAAAGGCTGTAAGATATGACCACCATCAGAACCACCTCACGAAGCCTTGATGCCTTTTCGGTGTTTCGTGGGCTTCTCGAGACCCCCGTTTTCCGTCGCTTTTTCGCCTATATCGAGGCAGAGGAGGGAAGCGGAGCGCAGCTTGACGCCTACGGCGCCTTCGTTTCTGAGATCTACGAGGGCGGCGGAAGCCTTGCGGCCTGTGTGCGCCGTGCCCTTTTTGAGGACGAGAACGTATACGTCCGTGCTATTGCCAAGGACGGTCGCGTAGCGCCCTCCATCCAGCGCTCTGCGGCACACGAGCTGGCGGTGCTCTCCCGTTTTGCTTCTCTTACCCCCGACGACTTTGCCGAGGATATGGGTGAGCAGGATTTTCTCCCCGCCTTTGAGGTGGAGACGGTAGACCTTGCCGAGGAATACGCCCACCGCGTGGAGAATATCGGTCGCTACGGCTACGGTATCTTCGCCTCCTACGGTATGTTTTCCGTGGACGAGGAGGGACGCATCCTTCCCATCGACAGCCCCGACGATTCCGATATCCGGGATTTCGTGGGTTACGGCGAGGAGCGCGCCCGCGTGCTTGCCAATACCGAGGCCTTCCTTATGGGTCGCCCTGCCGCAAACGCCTTGCTTTACGGTGACGCGGGAACGGGTAAATCCTCTACGGTCAAGGCCATTGCCAACCACCTGTTCGATCGCGGTCTGCGCCTCATTGAGATCCGCAAGAATCAGCTTCTGCTCCTTCCCAAGGTGATGGGTGAGATCGGCAAGAATCCTTTGAAATTCATTATTTTTATCGACGATCTGTCCTTCAACAAGAACGACGACCAGTTCAGTATGCTCAAGGCCACCCTTGAGGGCTCGGCAAGTGCCCGTGCCGCCAATGCGGTGATCTACGCTACCTCTAATCGCCGTCACATCGTGAAGGAAAGCTTCGCGGAGCGAGAGGGAAGTGACGTGCACCGCAACGATACGGTGCAGGAGACGCTGTCCTTGTCCGAGCGCTTCGGTCTTACGGTGCTCTTTGCCAAGCCCGAGAAGAAGCTGTATCTTGAGATCGTAAACGAGCTTGCGGCGCGGAACGGTGTTGTGGCCGACCCCGAGGAGCTGGCTCGTGCTGCCGAGGAGTTTGCGCTCCGTCGCGGCTACCGTTCGGCACGTTGCGCCGAGCAGTTCATCCACAGCCTTATGTAATTTACGGAGGTTTTTATGCTTACACTTGATAACGTATACCGCGCCAGCCACGCGCTGAAGGGTGTCATCCGCACGACGGACGTCATCTATGCGCCCAAGCTCCGAAGCGACGCCGAGATCTATCTCAAGACCGAGAATCTGCAGATCACCGGCTCCTTCAAGGTGCGCGGCTCCTACTATAAAATGTCCCGTCTTACCGAGGAGGAGAAGGCACGCGGCGTCATCGCCTGCTCGGCAGGTAACCACGCCCAGGGCGTAGCGCTTTCCGCGCAGAAGAACGGCATTAAGTCGGTCATCTGTTTGCCCGACGGCGCGCCCATCTCCAAGGTGGAGGCCACCAAGAGCTACGGCGCTGAGGTCTGCCTTGTGGAGGGCGTTTACGACGATGCCTATCGCCGCGCGCTTCAGCTTCGTGACGAGATGGGCTACACCTTTATTCATCCCTTCAACGATGAGGACGTCATCGCCGGTCAGGGCACCATCGCTCTCGAGGTCATCGAGCAGCTGCCCGATCTTGACGCCATCGTCGTTCCCGTGGGCGGCGGCGGTCTGATCTCGGGCATCGCCTATACCGTCAAGACCCTTTGCCCGAACGTAAAGGTCTACGGCGTGCAGGCGGCAGGTGCGCCTTCTATGGCGAATTCCGTTCGCAACGGCAGGATCGAGGAGCTTCCCTCGGTGTCTACCATCGCCGACGGTATCGCGGTCAAGACCCCCGGAACCCTTACATACGAGATGTGCCAAAAGTACGTGGACGAGATCGTAACCGTCACCGACGACGAGATCTCCGCGGCTATCCTGACCCTTATGGAGCAGCAGAAGCTGGTCACCGAGGGCGCAGGTGCGGCGGCGGTTGCGGCGGGGATGTTCAACAAGATCGACGTGAAGGGCAAGAAGACGGTGTGCGTGCTTTCGGGCGGTAACATCGACGTGACCATCCTGTCCCGTGTCATCCGTCGCGGACTTCTGATGTCGGGCAGAACCTGCCAGCTGATGATCGAGCTTATGGATAAGCCCGGCCAGCTGAAGAACGTGTCCCGTATCATCGCCGACCTTGGCGGAAACGTGACCTCGGTGCACCACGAGCGTGCCAACGAGGGCTCTGACGTCAACGGCTGTTATCTTCGTATTATGCTGGAAACGAGAAACTTTGAGCATATCGCCGAGATCAAGCGTGCGCTGACCGATTTCGGATTTAAGTTACTGTAAGGAGAAAAAATCATGGCAAAGAAAATTGCAACCGATAAGGCCCCCGAGGCCATTGGACCCTATTCTCAGGCAATGGTGGTGGGCGGTCTCGTGTTCACCTCGGGACAGATCGCCATCAACCCCGCAAGCGGCAACATTGAGGCGACCGACGTGGTGGGACAGACCGAGCAGGTCATGAAGAATCTCGGTGAGGTTCTGGCGGCGGCAGGCGCATCCTTTGAGAGCGCGGTCAAGACCACCTGCTTCCTGGCGGACATCGCGGATTTCGCGGCGTTCAATGAGATCTACGGCAAGTATTTCACGGGCAAGCCCGCCCGCAGCTGCGTAGCGGCTAAGGCACTCCCCAAGGGCGCCCTCGTTGAGGTCGAGGTCATTGCAGAGGTTCTGTAAAAGAATAAAAAAGGAAGGCACGAGTGAACGAAATGGGTTCGCTTCAGAGCCTTCCTTTTTGCGCTAAATTGATGTTTATCGGTGGGTTCGCACGAACAAAATGGCGCGAACCGTACCCTGTAGGGCGGTGCCTTGGTGCCGCCGAAAATGTACGGTTTATCGGTTGTTACGGCGGGAGCAAGCCCCCGCCCTACGGTGTTTGTGCTAAACTCCAACACACCGATAAATCAAAATTTGAATTTGTCCGTAATGTTCTGCAAATTATTTTTCAAAAGGGGTGGACATTTCATAAGGCTGTGATATAATGAGGGTATGAAATACGTACTGATTTTAACCGTTCTGCTCTGTCTTGCCCTGAAGGGCTTTTGCGGAAAAAAGACGAGTCAGGCCGTGGCGCTCATCGGAGACGCCTTTCGGTTTAATTTTACCCGAATGCTTTTCTGCCTTGTTATCGGCGTGATCCCCGTGCTGATCGAGGGGGCAAGCCTTGTCATCGACGGGCGAATGGCGGCCATCTGTCTGCTTTCGGGTGCCACCAACGTGGGTTTTGTGGTCTTTTGGATCTTTGCGGTGCGCAAGATCGCCCTTGTGACGGTGGACGCGGCCATCACCCTCAGCTCCATCCTGCCTGCGGTGCTTTGTCTTATCTTCTTCGGTACGCCCATCGCCTGGAGCAGTCTTCTCGGCTTCGGGCTGATCTTTGGTGCGGCCTGCCTTTTGGCAAGCTACAGCCGTCAGCAAAAGGGCGGCTTCGGCTTCGGTGCCTTTCTTCTGATGATACTCGCGGCCGTTTCCGACGGACTGTTGGCCTTCAGTCAGCAGCTGTACCGCATCTACTGTACCGAATATTCCAACACTGTTTTCCAGTTTTACACCTTCCTCTTTGCGGCACTGATCTTCGGTTGCATTCTCGTCGTTTGGCGGCTTTTTGGCAAGGAGAAGACCTCGGCAGAGTCCACGGCGCGCTTCAAGCGAGCAGTGCCTCTCATTGCTATTATGGCGGCGTGCCTTTTCGCCTCCAGTTATCTGCAGACGCTTGCCACCAGTAAGCTTGGCGTGAATCCCGACTTTTTGTATCCTGTGATCAAGGGCGGTTGCCTTGTGACCACCAATTGCCTCGGTATGCTGTTCTTCGGAGAAAGGATCACCCTGAAGAGCGTGATCGGCTCCCTCATCACCATCACCGGTATCGTCCTGATGTCGGTTCTGTAAATCGAGTTCAAATTTTGATTTATAGGTGAGTTCGATTTGCGCACAAACCCGTAGGGCGGGGGCTTGCTCCCGCCGTAACAACCGATAAACCGCACGTTTTCGGCGGCACCAAGGCACCGCCCTACAAGGTACGGTTCGCGCCATTTTGTTTGTGCGAACAGACCGCTAAACACCAATTTATATTTCCCTTACCCTTCAGAAAGGAGGCCGCAAATGGAACGAATGAAGCGACAAATTGAAGAGGCGGAGCGCGCCCTTGTGGAAAAGCCCGTCTTTGCCACCAGTGTGGAGCGCTTTATGATCCTCGACGAGATCAAGGATGAGTATGCCGACCTTCCGCAGCCTTTGCGATTTGCAAAATTTATGTCCATCCTTCTTTCCCGCGTGTCGGTTCCTCTTGAGGAGGGTGACCTGGTCGCGGGTCGATGCGTGGATCGAGAGCTTACTCCCGAAGAGGAGGAGCGGTTTCAATCCTTTTTGACAAGCAAGAGCAATCCCCGAGGCAAGGTGATCTACGATTCGGGACATTGCATCTATGAATGGGAATATCTTCTGAAATACGGACTCCCCGGTCTTCGCAAGAAGGCGGAGGAATCCTTGGCGCGTCAAGAGGACGAGGAGAAAAAAATCT
>JAZLBM010000241.1:0-8228 GCA_045613705.1 Eubacteriales bacterium
TCGGCGCAGTATGAACACGCCGAACCAAAGGCTTCCCCAAGATGGGGAAGCTGGCGCGAAGCGCCTGATGAGGGTGCGGAGTCTGATATTACATCAATTGGCGCACACTCATCCGTCGCGTTCCGCGACACCTTCCCTATCATAGGGGAGGCTTACAAAGCGAGTGCTAACCCACCGACAAATCAAAATTTGAAGCCACATCTGATATAACCTTTTGAAAGGATATTTCATGAGTATACTGAATCAAGCCATTCGTCTTGACAAGGAGTACCGTGCGCTTTTGCACACCGCGGAGCTGGCGTTTGCGGCGGTAAAGCCGCTGAAGATCGCGGCGTCGGGTCTGTGTGACGGCGCGGCTGACGCCGCTTACGTGTCCCTCATTGAGGATCTCAAGCGGCGCCGCGAAGAGGGTGCGCGGGGACTTTCCGACGCGCGGACGGCGCTGATCGTCTGTGCCGAGGAAAAGGACTGTGTCCGCACCTGCGACACGTTGTCCCGTTTCGGTCTTCGTGCCGTGTTCTTCGGGGCACGCGACCTCAATTTTCATAACATTACCGCCTCCCATGACTACGAGCATGAGAGGCTTTCGGTGCTGTTTGGCCTGATGCACGGGCTTCTTGACGCGGTGGTCACCACCCCCGATGCGGCGCTTGGCTTCACCGTGCCTCCCGAGGTACTGGCGGAGCATACCATCCGCATTGATTTCGACACGCGCGTCGAGCTGTCCGATATGGCGCGCCGCCTTGTGAACGCGGGCTACGTCCGTATGGATATGGTAGACGGCGCAGGTCAGTTTGCCATCCGCGGCGGTATTCTTGACGTCTTTCCGCCCGTGTCGGTCTGTGAGGGCGACGATGCCCCCGACGCCAAGCCTACCCCCTTCCGTATCGAGCTTTTCGGCGACGAGGTGGACAGAATCGGCCCCTTCGACGTAGAAAGTCAGCGCTTCCTTCGCAACGTGGACAGCGTGGAGTTTCCCCCTGCTCGCGAGGTGCTTGTGGACGGCGATATTCTGGCGGACATCCGCGCCGCCGTGGCATCTCACTTCAAGCGCTCCAAGAACGAGGATGCTTGCCTCGCTATGAGCGGCGAGATCGCGGCAATTGACGCCTGCATCGAAAACGGCGACAACGATCTTCGTTTCGCCGACAAATATATTTCGCTCATCTACCCCGACAAGGTCAGCCTTCTCGACTATTTTAGCGGCCGCTCCTTGGTGCTTCTGCGCAACGTAAACGCCATCTCCGACCGCCTCAAGGCTTGGGAATGGCAGTGCGCCCAGACGGTCACCGACCTTCTTGAGGGCGGCACGGTGGCGGCCAAGTATGCCGATTACAGCAAGACGACCTCCGATTATAACGCGTTCCTCGCAAAGCAGGTCACCCTTCAGCTGGACTCCATTGCGGGCGGTCTTGCGGGCGAGAAGCTGGGCGGTCTTTTTACCTTCCGCACCAAGCACGTGGTCACCTACGCCGAGAAGATCGAGCTTTTGCTTGAGGATACCGCCGATTACTGCAAAAACGGCTATCGCGTGGTGCTGATCGCCGAGAATGAGACCTCCGCCAAGAATCTGGTGGGTCTTCTTCGCGACCGCGGTATGAAGGCGCGGCTTGACGACGGCGGTCTTCCCGAGGAGGGCGAGATCGCGGTGGTTTTCCGAGAGTTTTTGCGCGGCTTTGAGCTGTCGGCACCCCGCGTGGCAGTGCTGACCACCAATCCCGATGCCAAGAGCGGCTCTCTTGCCGCCTCGAACAAGCTGAAGGCACGCGGTCACCGCAAGAAGGGCGCCCAGGCCATTTTGTCTGCCGCCGACCTTGAGGAAGGGGACTACGTGGTTCACGAGGCCTACGGTATCGGTATCTACCGCGGCATCGAAAAGATGACGGTGGGCGGCGTGACCCGTGATTATATCAACATTCAATACGCGGGTAGTGACAAGCTGTTCTTGCCCGTGGAAAAGCTGGATATGGTATCCAAATATATCGGCGCGCGGTCGGAGGACGGCATCGTTAAGCTGTCCAAGTTCAGCAGCGGCGACTGGAATCGAGCCAAGACCCGCGCGAAAGCGGCGGTCAAGGACATCGCCAAGGATCTCATTCGTCTGTACGCCGAGCGTATGCGCCGCGAGGGCTTCGCCTTCCCCGAGGATGACGAGCTGCAGCGCGACTTTGAAGCCGCCTTTGAGTACGACGAGACGGGTGCTCAGCTGGATGCCATCGACGATATCAAGGAGGATATGGAAAAGGCAACGCCTATGGACCGTCTTTTGTGCGGTGACGTTGGCTACGGAAAGACCGAGGTTGCCTTCCGCGCCGCGTACAAGGCGGTGCTTGGCGGTAAGCAGGTGGCCATTCTCGTGCCTACCACCATTCTCGCACTTCAGCATTTTCAGACGGCTATGAGCCGTATGCGCGGCTTCGGCGTGGAGATCGATATGGTATCCCGCTTCCGCACCCCCAAGCAGATCGCCCACACCCTGCGCCGCCTCAAGCGCGGCGAGGTGGATATCATCATCGGTACGCACCGCCTCATTTCCCAGGACGTGGAATTCCGTGACCTCGGTCTTCTCATTGTGGACGAGGAGCAACGCTTCGGCGTGGCGCAAAAGGAAAAGATCAAGCAGATGGCGGGCAACATCGACGTGCTGACCCTGACGGCAACGCCCATCCCCCGAACCCTCAATATGGCAATGGGCGGCATCCGCGACATCTCGGTGCTTGACGAGGCACCGGGCGACCGTTTGCCCGTGCAGACCTACGTTCTTGAGAACGACGACCTCATCATTATGGAAGCCATTCGGCGCGAGCTTCGCCGCGGCGGACAGGTCTTCTATATGCATAACTTTGTGGAGTCCATCACCTCGGTGGCATCCAAGATCCGCGAGGCGATTCCCGAGGCCAACGTCCGTATCGCCCACGGACAGATGGACAAGGAGATGCTGGAGGATATCTGGAATTCCATGCTGACGGGCGAGACCGACGTGCTTGTCAGCACCAGTATCATTGTGACGGGTATCGACGTGCCCAACGCCAACACCCTCATCGTGGATAACGCCCACAGACTGGGACTTTCCCAGCTCCATCAGCTGCGCGGTCGCGTGGGACGCTCGTCCCGTCGCGCCTACGCCTATTTCACCTACCCCCAGGGACGCGCCCTCACCGAGATCGCACAAAAGCGTCTTGAGGCGGTGCGCGACTACGCCGAGTTCGGCGCGGGCTTCAAGATCGCTATGCGAGACCTTGAGCTTCGCGGCGCGGGCGATCTTCTGGGTGCTCAACAGCACGGTCACCTTGACGCGGTGGGCTACGACCTCTATATCAAGCTTCTGAGCGAGGCGGTGCTGGAGGAGCGGGGCATTGTGAAGGAGGAGGAGAAGGAGTGCAAGATCACCCTCGACTTCGACGCCTACCTGCCCGACACCTATGTGCGCTTCCCGTCTCAACGAATGGGACTTTACAAGCGCATCGCTATGATCCGCAACCGAGACGATTATCACGATATCATCGACGAGCTTGTAGATCGCTACGGCGAGCTGCCGAAGGCGGCGCGCAATCTGATGACCATCGCCCTCATTCGCGGCAACGCCATCGCTTGCGGCATCGAGGCGCTTGAGCAGGACGGAAGCAGTATCAAGATCTTCCCGACCCACATCGATATTGACGTCTGGTCGGAGCTGTCCGACGCCTTTGACGGAAGCCTCAAGATCGTCATGGGCAGCCGCACCTATATCAACCTTTATCTCCGCAAGGCACCCAAGCCCCTTGAGCTGATCAACAAAATTTTCGAAAAATATACACAGATCGCTCACGAAATTGCGGTAGAAAACGGGGACAAAAAGTAGTATAATAAGGGAAATATAAAAAGGAACTGGAACTATGAAACGGATTTGGATCAAAATTACGGCGCTTTCGCTGGCGCTTCTTCTGCTGCTTGCCGCGGCGGTTGGATGCTCGTCGAGGGGGGCGCTTATGAAGGTGGACGGCGTCACAATGTCGGTGAACGTCTACGAGCTGATGCTTTCCTTGCAGAAGGGCAATATGGCGTATATGATCAACTATTGGTACGGCGACGTCAACAGCGAGGCGTTCTGGAGCACCGTTGTGGATGAGAATTCCGCTACCTATGACGATTACTATACGGCGGCGGTCTACAAGAAGGCACAGAATCTTGTAGCGGCGGCGGCGCTCTTTGACGAGCTGGGTCTGACCCTGCCCGCGTCGAGGGTGGAGAAGATCGATGCCGATATCGAGGCGTTGGCGGAGGAGCTTGGCTCCAAGAAGGCACTCAACACCGCCCTTTCCGCCTACAACGTCAACGTGGATATGTACCGCGAATATAAGCTCCTTGAGGCGAAGTCGGCATACCTTGCCGATACGCTTTACGGCTCTGACGGCTCCAAAATCGGTGCTATGCTGAAGGAAAATTACCTTGCGGAAAACTACGTTGCCTTTCAGCAGATCCTCATTGCCAACTACTATTACGTCTTCCACACCGACAAGAACGGTGACGTGATCTACTATACCGACACGGGTAAGGTGGCGTACGATACCGTAAACGGAACCCCCAAGCTTGAGAACGGCGCCTTTGTGTACTACACCGCCGACGGACGGATCGCCTACGATACCGCCACGGGCAAGCCTTCTCCCGTGCTTGACGACACGGGTGCCCAGAAGACCGAGCAGTATTCCAAGGAGGAAATGCTTGAGCGTGCCGATCTCGCCGTTGAGATCCGCGATATGGCAGGCAATAGCGACGCCACCTTCCAGATGCTTCGCCTTACCTATAACGACGAGGCGTCGGTGGATGACGGACTTTGTTATCTTGCCACCAACGTGGATTACGCGTCCATCAATATGGACTTTATGGACGATATGGCAGATGCCCTCGCCGCCCTTGAGGTGGGTGAGGTGACTATCGTTTCCTCCGATTACGGCTATCACGTGATCCGCCGCTACGAGGTGGAGGCAGGCGCCTACGGCGATAAGAAAAACGCCCAGTGGTTCACCGACAGCACCTACGGCGTGTACGATTTCATCAACAACCTTGAGAATGAGCTGTTCCTCGCTCGTATTGCCGATACCGTCGCCCGCATCGAGACCGACGACGATCTCCTCGCCTCGGTCACCATCAAGCAGGTCGCACCCAATTATACCTATCGGTAAATTGATGTTTAGCGGTGTGTTCGCACAAACAAAATGGCGCGAACCGTACCTTGTAGGGCGGTGCCTTGGTGCCGCCGAAAACGTGCGGTTTATCGGTTGCTACGGCGGGAGCAAGCCCCCGCCCTACGGTGTTTGTGCGCAAACCAAACATACCGACAAATCAAAATTTGAATCCCATCAACCCTCAAAGGGGATGGATTTCTTTTGGGGCTCGGTGTTTTGGATGGCCTCCACGCGGTAGGTGTACGCGGCGGCGGCCACGTCGGCGTAGAGGGCGGCGAGATAAGCAAGACTCTTGTCCGTCTCACGGGCGGCGAGCGCCGCGATTTCGTCGCGCACGCGGGCAATCACCTCGGGGCGCGTCACCAGCTTGTTTTTGTGGAAGAGGTTGGCGTTCTCAAGGGGCGGCAGAATGTCGCCAATGGCGTCAAACAGGTTCACGTCCTCGGGAAGCTTGCTCTCAAAGAGGGCACGGGTCAGCGCCAGCTGATAGCTTCTGTCATAGGGAACCGAGCCGTGCTCGGCGTTCCACAGGCGGTCGCCGAAAAGGAAGATGGCGGGGGGCACGGTGCGCTCGTAGTGGGCGTACTTGTCCCAAGCGCAGACGCATCCGCCAATGAGGGCGGCACGATTTTCGGGATTGGTACGGGGGGAGTCGATATAACTCCAGCCATTGATCTTCTCCGCCTTGACGTAGCGGGCAAGATCCAGATAGGTGTCGGGGAAATAGGAGTTGAGCACAGAGAAGCCGTCCTCGGCGTAGCCGTTGGGCCACAGGTCGAAGATCATTTCGCGACCGAGAATGTTGTCGCTTCGGTAGAAATGAATGACGATGTTGCGCTCCAGCTCCTCGGGGATCTCGCCGGGCTTCAGGTCGGCGTTCCACATCATCGCCACCTTGCCAAGACGGTTGACCGAGCGGTTGATGCGCTCAATGGCGTAGATGAACAGCTCGCGAAGGGAGGTGTAGCCCTTTTCCTTGGCGAGGGCACGACAATGGGGGCACTTGTCCCAATAGGCGGTGCGAGGGGTAACGGCGGCCATATCGTATTCGTCGGCGCCGATGTGGATCACAGGGTCGGGGAAAAGCTCTGCCACCTCGGCAAGCACGCGGTCAATGGCCTCGAAGGACTTTTCCTGTCCCACACAAACGGCGAACATACCGGGCACGTCGTCGCCGGGGCAGGCGATGTCAGCCGCGCGGTTGAAGGCGGTGGAGTGGGAAAGCACCTCCACGAAGGGGCAAACGGTGATGCCGAGCTCCTCCGCATAGGCGATCATGGCGCGGATCTCGTCCTTGGTGTATTTCAGATCGTCCTCGCCGTAGCCGTGCCAGTCGGGATAGCAGTCCATCCGGATGGTGCATCCGGGACCCTCCATAAAGTGAAACTGAAGCACGTTCATACGCGCAAGAGCCATCTGACGAATGTAGAGATACAGCCGCTCCATAGGGATCCAGGAGCGTCCCGAGCTCTCAAGCATCATGGAGCGGTAGGAGGCATCGGGCCAATCCTCCACAATTCCCGTGGGGAGAGACCAACCGTCGCCGTCGCGGCGAAGCACCTGTGCCAAGAGGGCGGCGGCGTTTCGGGCGCCACCGTTGTCGCGGCAACGG
Source organism: Eubacteriales bacterium (assembly GCA_045613705.1). Taxonomy (GTDB): domain Bacteria; phylum Bacillota; class Clostridia; order Oscillospirales; family CAG-272; genus RGIG8775. The sequence continues at coordinate 6,778 of JAZLBM010000241.1, forward strand.
ATCTCCATGCGCTCCTCGTAAATGCGGATGGCGCAGTACTCGTTCTCCGAGGAGAAGACGGACGCCACCGAAAGCACCACGTTGGCGCTGTCGCGGTCGACGGATTCTACCGTGAGATCGGGATAAAGGGCACGGAGGGTTCGGGCAAAGCGGTCACCCTCACCGACCGTAAAGACGCGCAGGGCGTCGAAGCGGAAATCACCGCTCGTATCACGGGCACGCTTGGGTCGGGGACAAACGGAAAATCGCATAACAGTTCTCCTTTACGCGGATTTCTTGCGGTCAAATCGGAGGATTCCGATAATAATGGACAGAATGCTGATGGTCTCGCAAATAATGGCACCCACCGAGAAGCAGACGATATTATAGGTCAACCACAGGGGCGAGCTGACAAGACCAAATCGGCGGATGGCACGGGCGTCGTCGTAGCGATAGCTTATGGTGGTGGCTACCATAGCGATGACGGGGAGCGCCTCCACGATGAAATTGGCGGCGGTGGGCTCCTTGCCGAAGACGGTGAAGACCAGCACGTAGGAAAGAATATAGAGGGCGGAATAGCCGATGAGCCACGCGGGATGACGGGCGTTCAGCTTTTCCTTGTTGATAAATACCAGAACGCGGGTGACGCCGAGGGCATTGAGCAACGCGCCCGACAAAGCGCCCAGCATAAAGAAGTTGATGGCGAACAAAGACGCGCCGACCAGCTGAAAAAGCAGCACCGTGCGGCGGTTCTTTTGCTGAAAGGAGAGGCAGTTCATGGCCATTGCCACAATGCCGATCCCCTGCGCGAGCATTTCAATGGGAGGCATAATCGTTTCCTTTTTGGTTTGTAAATTGATGTTTAGCGGTGTTTTAAAGCCTTCCCTAAGATAGGGAAGGTGGCGGCGAAGCCGACGGATGAGTGTGCGCCTAATGCGGTCGTGATAAGACCTCGCACCCTCATCAGTCGCGTTCCGCGACAGCTTCTCCATCTTGGAGAAGCCTTTAAAAGACACACCGACAAATCAAAATTTGAAATCATTTTCAACTTTCAATTTTCAATTTTTATCTTATCTCATTCTCCATAGCAGAGGCGCTTCATATAGAGGGCGTCTTCGGCTTGGGTGCCGTCCGACTCGCAGATAATGCGGGGGCAGAGGCTTTCGCGGACAATGGCCTCGGCCAGGGGCTCGAAGGCGGGGCCGAACACGTCGTCCTCAAAAGTCAGGTGTCGCTTCTCGCCCGCTGAGGTAAACTCGATCTTGGAAAAATGGCAATGAAGATACCGTGCCACGTCGTCGCCCATAGCGTTTGCAATGGTGTCGAAGGTTCGGCGGTAGCTGTCCACGTCGGTGTAATAGCCGCCTATATTGCGGGCGTTGAGGTGGCCGAAATCCACCACGGGGTAGTAGTGGGGATCCACGGCGCAAAGCTCCAGCACCTCTTCAAGAGTGCCCAGCTGATTCAGCTTG
>JAZLBM010000242.1:0-7837 GCA_045613705.1 Eubacteriales bacterium
AAGGCTTCTCCAAGATGGAGAAGCTGTCGCGGAACGCGACTGATGAGGGTGCGAAGTCTTATGGAATGCGGAATAGGCGCACACTCATCCGTCGGCTTCGCCGCCACCTTCTCTATCATAGAGAAGGCTTTAAAACACCGATAAACGTCAATTTATTCTTCAAATTTTGATTTGTCGGTGGGTTGATGTGACGAAAAGATAACCCTCAAACCCGTAGGGGCGATGCGACGTTGCTTCGCATGTCGGGAATCGCCCGAAAATATTGGATTGTAGCCATTTTCACGGGTGCGCACCTTACGTCGCGGGCGATTCGTGGATCGCCCCTACGACAAAATATACCGCACCGACAAACATCAATTTTCAACTCTGCACTCTGCATTCGCGCTCCGCGCGACAAGCATCAATTCCCTTCCCCTGAATCTTTTCGTTCCAATCGGTTTAGGTCATCAAAATTCTGTCAACAATAGGGGCATGACCGATCAATAGAGAAAGGATATCCAACCGATGATGTTAAAAGGATACCAACGGCGCCTCATTATGATGCCCACCAAGGGGAGTCCCCTGTTTGAGAGCGCCTACTTCATCTTGCGCAAGGACACCGACGGACGCGCGCCCACACAAAACGAGATGCTTTCGGAGGCCACGCGGCTTCTTGAGGAGAATGCTCTGCCCCCGAAAAAGCGCGTTCTCGGGGTACGGCACCTGCTGATCTTCCTCGCCGTCGGCTTCCTCCTCGGAGCGATTTCGGTGGGACTCGTTTGGCTGTCCATGGGCTGACCTCTTGACAAAAAGCCGAAAATATAGTATAATATGTACCGTTGCGGCGGAGCCTCCACACCTCCACCGCCTCACGAAGGATATCAGCGGCACGGCCGCTTAGCATACGTATACGAAGAATCAAACAAAAACGGCGGTACGGTCAGGATCGTCGCAAGGGAGCGGTACTTGCGAGAAGGCCTGTCATGACCCGCCCGTTTCCGCACGCCCCGGGGGGTGCTTTGTTTGCGTGCCTGCAGACACCGACGACTGCACGCCTTTTTTCGTAGGTTTCGTCGGAGAAACGGAGAAAACATGGCAAAAGAAAAGAAGGAGGCCACCGCCTCCCGCGAGAGCAAGCCAAAGAAAAACAACTCGCAAAAGAATCAAACCCAAAAGAAGAAAAAGCCCGCCTCCCCTGCCCAGAAGGAGCAGAAGAGCAAGGCGCCCGCCCGTAAGCCACAGGCTCCCAAGAAGCAGGCGGCAAAGAAGACGGAAAAGCCCCACCAGAAGAAGGAGCAAGCCCCCCGCTCAAAGAAGCAGAATGCGGGAACCAAGGCTCTCTACGGTATGGTGGATCAGGTCAAGGAGACCTTCCGCGGATCCAAGCCCGAGGATCACGCGGGCAAGAAAAAGAACGGCGGCAAGCCCCACAAGGCGCCCCTTCCCACAGGCAAGCTGAAGATCATTCCTCTTGGCGGTCTCCACGAGATCGGCAAGAATATGACCGTCATCGAGTATGAAAACGACATCATCATCGTAGACTGCGGCTTCGGCTTCCCCGACGACGATATGCTGGGCATTGACCTTGTCATCCCCGACATTTCCTATCTGGAGACCAACCGCGAGAAGATCCGCGGCATCTTCCTCACCCACGGTCACGAGGACCACATCGGCGCCATTCCCTACGTGCTTCGTCAGATCAACGTGCCCGTCTACGGCACCAAGCTGACCCTCGGTATCATCCGCAACAAGCTGTCCGAGCACAAGCTCCCCGAGGAGCCCAAGCTCCAGTGTGTGGCGGCAGGCGACGTGATCCGTGCGGGCAGCCTTACGGTGGAATTCATCCACGTGAACCACTCCATCGCCGACGCCTGCGCGCTGGCCATCGGAACACCTCTTGGCACCGTCCTTCACACCGGCGACTTCAAGCTGGATCTTACCCCCATCGACGGCGATATTATGGATATCCCCCGCCTCGGTCAGTTGGGAAGCGAAGGCGTTCTGCTTTTGATGTGCGAGTCCACCAACGCCGAGCGTCCCGGCTCTACCCCCTCCGAAAAGAAGGTGGGCAAGTCCCTTGAGTATATCTTCAACACCAACCGCGATAAGCGCATCGTCATCGCAACCTTCTCCTCCAACGTCCATCGCGTTCAGCAGATCATCGACACCAGCGTCCGCCACAAGCGTAAGGTGGCCGTCACCGGTCGCAGTATGCTGAATATCGTGGGCGCCGCTGTGGAGCTTGGCTATATGAACGTCCCCGAGGACGTGCTGATCGACATTTCCGAGATCCGCCGCTACAAGCCCGAGGAGCTGACCCTCATCACCACGGGTAGCCAGGGCGAGCCTATGTCGGCACTCTACCGAATGGCCTTCGGTGAGCACGCGCAGGTCACTCTGGGAACCAACGACCTGGTGGTTCTCTCCTCCAGCCCCATCCCCGGCAACGAAAAGCTGGTCGGCAACATCATCAACGAGCTTCTGAAGAACGGCACCAACGTGCTTCACGATTCCTCGGTGGAGGTCCACGTTTCGGGACACGCCTGCCAGGAGGAGCTGAAGCTGATGCAGGCGCTGACAAAGCCCACCTATTTTATGCCCATCCACGGCGAATACAAGCATCTGGCCGCCAACCGCAGCCTGGCGTTGGAAATGGGAATGCGAGAGGATCGCATCTTCATCTCCGAGGTGGGAAAGGTGCTTGAGATCGACGCCAAGGGCGCAAGATGGGGCGGCACCGTGCCCGCAGGAAAGGTGCTCATCGACGGCTACGGCGTGGGTGACGTTGGCAATATCGTGCTTCGCGACCGACGCCACCTGGCTGAGGACGGTATCATCGTGGTTGTCGCCGGCATCGACACCGACGCGCGACTGCTCCTGTCCGGCCCCGAGATCGTCTCCCGCGGCTTCGTTTACGTACGCGAGTCCGAGGAGCTGATGGAAAACGCGCGCCAGCTTGTGATCCGCTCCATTGAGAACGAATTGGATCGGGACGGCTACGTAGACCGTATGCAGCTGAAGAACCGCATCCGCGACGATCTGGCAAAGTTCCTCTATGCCCAGACCAAGCGCAAGCCTATGATCCTCCCCATCGTTATGAACGATTAAAAAAACGAGCATCTTGTAACAAAAAGTTTGATAATTGTTCATAGTTTTTTCAAAAAACCATCACGGAATACAAGTATAATAAAGAGAGTGGCTCATAAGAGCTTCTCTACATAGTTATATACGGATCCGCCCGATCACACAGGTTGTGATATCGGTCCAATAAACAGAAAGGAATTTCCAATCATGGGAAAAGGAAACAGAACCAGAAACAGCCAGTACCAGAACACCTATGCGATGTCCGGTGCAGGCGCGGCTAAGGCAAAGCGTCAGCCGCAGAAGAAGGATAGAACCTCTACCTTCGTACTTATCGCAATCGCAGCACTTCTTGTGCTCTCTCTTACCCTTGTCGTATTCTCCGACTCCGGTGTTAAGCAGAGATCTACCGTAGTTGTAAGCTCCGAGAGCTTCGACGTGACCGGCACCATGCTGGCTTACTTTGAGGGCGCGGCATACACCAACCTGTTCTCTCAGTATTACAACCTCTACTACACCTATTACTACTCCGGCGATGCTACCTCTGCCTACACTATGGCACAGCAGACCATGAGCCAGTACACCCTGAGTGATTTCTTTGATTCCGCTCTCGCGACAGTCAAGGAGCTTCTCGTTCTTGCAGACGCTGCAAAGGAAGCAAACCTTACCCTTGACGACGAGGATCTTGCCTCCATCGAGGAGACCATCAAGTCCATCGACGGCAACTACGCCGCAAACTTCGGTAGCGGTGTTAAGGAGAAGGACGTACGCGCAGCACTTGAGCTTCAGGCTCTTGCCGGCAAGTACTATGAGCTCTACATCGAGGATACCTACGACGCGATCACCGACGAGGACGTTGCTAAGTATATCGAGGACAACAAGGCAAACTTCTACACCGCTCACGCGCTGAAGTATGCATTCACCCTCAACGCTGAGGACTATGCTGACGACGAGGCAGCATTCGAGGCCGCAAAGGCTCTTGCTGACACCTACGCGGCAAAGCTTGAGGCTGCTACCACCGTCGACGCGTTCCGCACCGCTGTTGTTGAGTACATTGTTGCTCGTGACTTTGATGCAACCGTGACCGCAAAGGTATCCGCCGATCTTATGCCCGCCGAGGACGCTCTTGCTACTCACAAGACGCAGATCTCCGAGAAGCTTGTTGACGTTCTTGTGAACGGCAAGGAGGAGGGCGAGGTTCTCTATGAGGACGGCACCCTTGAGAAGGCACTTGCTACCGTTGCAGACACCCTTGAGTCCACCTGCGCTACCGCTCTTGCTTCCCTTGAGGTTTCCCAGAGCTACGTAGCAGACAGCACCGACGAGGCGATCCTCTGGCTCATCAATGCCGAGACCGCCGTTGGCGCAACCAAGTCTGTTGATTCTTCCGACGATGCTAAGTACACCCGCGCCGTATATATGATGACCGAGACTCTCCACGTAGAGTCCGAGGAGACCGTAAACGTTGGTCACATCCTCGTGGAAGCTAACAAGGCAACGGCAAAGCAGGAAGAGCTTGACGCCGCCAAGAAGAAGGCCGAGGATCTCCTTGCTACCTACCTTGCAGGCGAGAAGACCAAGGAGGCCTTCGAGAAGCTTGCTAAGGAAAACACCGCAGACTCCGGCGTCTTCTACGAGAACGTTGCCGAGGGCAAGATGGTTGCCGAGTTCAACGATTGGATCTTCAGCGAGGAGCGCTCCGAGATCGGTGAGACCGGTATCGTTCAGACCGACTACGGCTTCCACGTAATGTATTGGAACGGCGAGGGTGACACCACCTCCGTTGCTTCCGCTAAGGACGGCATCGCAAGCGAGCGCTACGAGGCATATATCGCCGAGGGTCAGAAGGCGCTCAAGGTAAACGAGGCATACGTTGCTAAGTACACCGCAGAGACCGAGTCCTCCGCAAACTAATTGCATTGATTACGAAAATGGCATGGATTTCCGTGCCATTTTCTTTCCTTCCCCGGGTGCACTTGACAGAACGGGCGCGCCCACATATAATAATAGTAATGATTTTTTGTGAAAGGAAGAGTTATGATTCTCGATCCTCAAAAAACAACCATTGCCTATCGCTGCCCCTCTTGCGGCGGCGGTGTCATCAGCGCCGTCGGTATGTTCTCGCTGGGCGCCGATATGGTCAAGCTGAAGTGCACCTGCGGAGAAAGCGAGCTGACTATGGTCTATACCGGTGACGACAAGGTGCGCCTCTCGGTTCCTTGCCTCGTTTGCCCCAAGCCCCACAGCTTCACGGTCAGCCGATCCATCTTCTTTGGCCGCGATCTTTTCGTGCTTCCCTGCCCCTACACCGATCTCAATCTCTGCTTTATGGGTGAGATGAACCACGTGAAGGCAGAGCTTGCCCGCTCGGAGCTGGAGCTTCTGGAGCTGATGGAAAAGAACGGTCTCACCAGCCTTGACGATCTGCATCAGCAGGACGAGGCGCTTCTGCCCGACCCGCAGATCCTGGACATCATTATGTTCGTCATCCACGAGCTTGAGGCCGAGGAGAAGATCTATTGCCGTTGCGCCGACCCGCACGACAGTGAATTTGACTGCCGTATGGTTGAGGACGGCATTCTCGTCTTCTGCAAGACCTGTGGCGCTTCCCGTATGATCCCCGTGGACAATCTGCTGGGCGCACAGGCCTTCCTCGATTGCGACAGTCTTCGATTGGAATAAAAAATTTCCGACAAAAGATTGCACCGAAACGCATCCCCGTCATATTATGGTAGTGAGAAAGGGAAAGCCCCTTCTCGTAAGCATTCTGATACGGAGGATATATCATGAATAACTGCTTCTGCAATCTTTTTGATAACAACAACTGCATCTGGATCATTATCATCGCGCTTCTGATTCTCTCCTGCTGCTGCGGTTAAGATCCACGGCATAGCGGCCTTCCCGCTACCTACTCCCTGTAATCCCCGGGCTATTGCGCAAGGCAATAGCCCTCTTTTTTTCTTTTTTTCCAAAACCGCCTTGACGGTAGCGGAAAATAGTAGTATACTGACATTGTGGAAAAATTTCCAATATGATATATCCGGGGGGATTTGTATTATGACACAGTATTTAACTATGGCAGCTATGGCCTTCCTTGTGCTTGAGGTTCTCATTGTAGGTCTCTGCGTTCTGATCGGCTATAAGAGAGGTCTTGGCCGAACCATCGTTCGCGCCGTTTACCTCGCCATCATCGGCGTCGTTTCCCTGATCGTGGGACGAAGCATTGCCGCCACGGCAACGGGCATCGTTATGGACTTCCTTATGCCCTCGCTTCCCTCGGAGATCCTTTCTCTGATCGAGCAGAAGCCCGAGCTTCTTCAGCTTGTGGAAAACCTCGTCGGTGCCCTGCTCGTTCCCCTTCTCTTCACCACGCTGTTTGTTGTTCTCCAGCTTCTCACGCTGATCTGCTTCCGTCTGATCTCCAAAAAGCTGGTATACCTCATCACCAAGAAAAACGAAAGATCCACCGTGGGCAAGTGGACGGGTGCCGCCGCAGGTCTGATCCTTGGTATCGTGATCGCCGCCGTGCTTCTTGCACCTCTGTATACCGTAGTCCACATTGTGGAGAATACGCCCGACACCACCATAGCCATCGCAGGCGAAAGCTTCCTTGACGAGGAGCTTACCCTTGACACGGAAGGCGCGATGTACGTGTCCGACTTTGCCTTTGTCAACAAGATGCTTGTCAGAGGTCTGACCACCTATGACATCCCCGACCCCGCAAAGGATGAAAAGGGCACCGAGCCTGCTATCCACACCGTTCCCGTTCTGCTGGCAACCGCGGGTGACGCGCTCTATGCCTACGGCGTAACTGCCGATCAGGGCGGCACGTCTATCGACGCCATCGCAAACGCCGCCGCCGCCATCACACCCCACATTTCCGAATCCTCTGCCGTCCGCCACATCACGGCCGACGCCCTCTATCTCCTTGGCGTAGCCTTCCGCGACGACGGCGAGTTTATGGGCTTTACCCTTCCCGAAGCGGACAACGCCATCCTCAACAGCATCATCAAGAATCTGATCGATACCCTCTCCAAGACCACGGCTGAAAACGTGGAGGCCAATATGGTATCGCTCTTCGGTCGCACCGTGATCGCTTACGGCACCGACTTCGGCGATATTTCCGTCAACCAAGGTCTTCTTGCTTCTATGTTCAAGCTGGATCCCGAGGATCCCATGAAGTCCCTTGAGGACGAGGCACTTTCCAGCGCCGTTTCCTCCGCCATCAATAACCTTTCCGACAACGAAAATATGTCCGAGGTTCTTACCGATATCAAGGACTTCGCGGTGGATATTATGAACAGCTCCGAGATCGACCTTTCCGACGAAAAGTACGATCCGCTTTACGAGGAGATCTCCGAGAATCTTTCCGCAAAGCTCAACGAGCATATCAACACCGAATCCAATGAGATGGCAAGCGTATCCGAGGTAGCCAAGGATCTGGAATCCACCATTGAAAGCTACTTCAACGCGTACGACGTTCCTATGGGCTCCTTCGAGACCTCCGTCCTTGCCTCCTGTATCGCACAGGAATTCTACAAGGAAGAAAACATCGTTGACGGTCAGTTCAACGTTACCGTGGATGAGGTGCTGGATTTCTTCGGCATCACCCAGTCGGATATTGACGACTTCCTGAACGGCGACGCATCCGAGGACTTTGACGTAAGCGACCTTCCCGAAGATTTTGACGTAAGCGACCTTCCCGAAGATTTTGACGCAAGCGACCTCCCCGAGGGCTTCGATCCTTCTAGCATCACCGGCTGATAAACGAAACCGC
>JAZLBM010000243.1:0-3075 GCA_045613705.1 Eubacteriales bacterium
AAATACGGACTCCCCGGTCTTCGCAAGAAGGCGGAGGAATCCCTCGCCGCCCGGACGGACGGGGAAAAGCAGACCTTCCTTCGCGGCATTATCGGGCTTTACGACGCCATCTGCGCCTTTGCCCTTCGCTATGCCGAGGCGGCACGGGAGAAGGGAATGGACGACCTTGCCGCAAGCCTCAAGGCGGCGGCCACCAAGGCGCCCGATACCTTCCGCGAGGCACTTCAGCTTCTTTGGCTGGTTACCTTTATCGACTGCGCTTACGTCTCCCACAACCCCACCCTTACGGTAGGGCGGCTTGACGTGATGCTGTACCCCTTTTACAAGAAGGATCTGGCGGCGGGTACCCTTACCCGCAAGGAGGCGGCCTGCCTCATTACCGACTATTACTGCAAGCATAACCTGATCATGGGTCGCGGTGAGCACCAGGTGGGTGACGCCACCAACAGTACCACCTTCAACCGTATCCTTTGCTTCGACGCACCTCAGTATCTGATGCTGGCGGGCACCGACGACGAGGGAAAATCGGCGGTCAACGAGCTGACGGAGATCTTTGCCGAGTGCATCCGCCCCAAATTCAAAAATCCCGTCATTGTGGTGCGCTATTTCAAGGGGATGAACGAGCAACATCCCGCCCTCTGGAAGACGCTTACCGAAAAGGCGCTTGCCAGTGCCTCGATGATGTTCTATAATGACGATAACGTCCTTGACACGCTTCGCCGCATCGGCCTTCCCGATGCTGACGCCCGTGAGTATTCCCATTTCGGATGCAACTGGGCAACGGCAGGGCCTCATAGCGCGTGGATGAAGGGCGGCCCCCGTTCCATCGCCCTCAAAGCACCGATGAGCGCCGAGGAGCGCGCGGCCATCGCGCCCCAGTTTATGCGCTACAACACCGACCACGGCTGGGCGGAGGACTTTATGATCGTGATGCGCGAGCTTGCCGCGCGCGAGAACGTGACCATCGACGATTTCTACGACGGATTTTTTGCGCGAATGGGCGATTTTATGGATCGTCAGCTTCGGCATCTGTCCCTTGACCTTACGGCTCGTCAGCGCAGACCTGCCTCTATGCTCACCTTCGGCGACGGCTTCTATTCCGACTCGGTGGCGGACGCCGCGTGCTTTGCCGCAGGGGCGAAATACCATTTTGAGCTTCTGCCATTTGCCATGTTTGGCACGGTGGTGGACTGCTTTATTACCGTTGACAAGCTGGTGTTTATCGATAAAAAGCTGACCCTGCCTCAGCTTCTTGAGGCGGTGGATGCGGATTTTGTAGGCTACGAGCGCATTCTCGGTATGTGCCACTCCGTAGAGAAATACGGAAGTGACGCGCCCCACGCCAATGCCCACGTGGAGCGGCTGTCGCAGGGTTTTTGCCGGATGTCGATGGAGAAAAACCGTCCGTATTTCGAGAGCCAAAGACTGTTCCTTGAGCCCTGTACCCAAAGCGACACCTGGCACCTGAAGCACGGTGAGAGATTTGGCGCCACCCCCGACGGGCGGCGCGCGGGCACGGCCTTCTCGCAGAATGCAAAGCCCTCCAACGGCGCAAGCATCAACGGTCTTGGCGCTATGCTCAACTCGATGCTTCACTTACCCGCGGACGGACTTTTGTCGGGTGCTCTCAACCTTGACGTGGATCCCAAGCAATTCGGCGGCGAGGAGGGAAGAGCCCTTTTTGCCGAGGTGCTGGCTTCCTACTTCAATCGCGGCGGACTTCACGCCCAGGTAAGCTCCGTGAGCACCGAGGATCTTGTGGCGGCCAAGAAGGATCCCGATTCCTACCGCGACCTTCGCGTCCGTGTGACGGGCTACAGCGGCATCTTCGTGGATATGTGCGAGCGGCTTCAGGACGACGTGATCAACAGAATGCAATAAGGAGAACGATATGAAAAAAGTGCTTCTTTCAAAAGATATTGAGGTTTCCTCGGTGTGTCTCGGTGCGATGAACTTCGGCACCACCACCTCCAGAGAGGCGGCCTTCCGTTTGCTTGACGCCTACGTGGACGCGGGCGGCAACTTTATTGATACCTCCAATAACTACGCCCACTGGGCAGGCACGGGCGACGAGAGCGAGACGCTTCTTGGCGAGTGGCTCCGCGAGCGCGGTTGCCGCGACAAGATCATCCTTGCCACCAAGGTTGGCTTTGACCGCCACGGAGAGGGCGCAGGCCTTCGCCGTGAGCAGATCGAATATTGGATCGACGAGAGCCTTCGCAAGCTTGGCACCGATTACGTGGATCTGTATTACGCCCACACCGACGACGCGAGCACCCCTCTTGAGGAGACCATGGAGGCCTTTGATTCCCTTGTGAAGAAGGGAAAGGTGCGCATCCTCGGCGGCAGTAACTACGACACCTGGCGTATGGAGCGTGCCAATAACGTGGCCATCGCAAAGGGTATGACGCCTTACACCGTGATGCAGCAGAGATATACCTATCTTTACCCCAAATTCAACGCCGCGCCCAAGTACGTTTTCAACGAGGCGGTCAACCGCGAGCGCCTTCGTTACCTTGCCGACACCCATATGCCCCTCGTGGCCTACTCTTGCCTTGCCAAGGGCGGCTACGAGAGCGACGAGCGCATTCCCGCCGAGTACGAGACGGGCGACCGTTTGTCCTTTGTTCGCAGATTTGCGGCAGAGAAGGGTGTCTGTACCAGCGCTATGGTGGTGGCGTGGCTTGTGAATCAGCACCGCATCGAGGGGCGCCCCCACGTGATCCCGCTCTTCGCTTCCTCCCGTTCGGAGCACTTCCTTGACAATCTCAAGGGGGCAGACCTTACTCTTACCGATGAAGAGCTTCTGGCTCTTGACCGTGCATAATGCAGAAAAAAGCACCCGAAGGGGTGCTTTTTTGATTCAAATTTTGATTTATCGGTGGGTTTAATATACGCACAAAATCGGTAGGGGGCGGCGCCTTCGACGCCCCGAGAAGGTCGGGATTTCATATCGTTCACGGCTACAATTCCTTGATATAAACGCATTTTGCCAATTTTGCAACTGCAAATTCGTTCGTTGCGGGTCGTCGTGGGCGTCGACCCCTACGGTGTTAGATATTTTCGTTCGTTTTT
>JAZLBM010000244.1:0-7486 GCA_045613705.1 Eubacteriales bacterium
GTAGCAGTCAAAAAGCTCGTTACCGACCACACCGTCAATGCTGTTGTCTCTGAAGCTACCGCCGTTCATTACAAGAACTGCATCATCATAAAGGGCTATTCCGCCGCCGTCGTCATTGTCAGCAAGGTTGCCAACGATATGTACGTTGTTCAGCGTAACGTGAGCGTCGTGGATATGAATACCGCCTGCGCCGTTAGTGCTCTTACCACCGGTGATAGTACCGTTGTTGATGATAACGTCAGCATCTTCGTCGATGTAGATAACTTCGCCGTCGTCTTCACTATCTTCAAGGTTACGGTTAATGGTGTGACCGTTAAGGTTGAGGGTGATGTTTACATCCTCGGGAATATAGATGGTACTGTACTGGAAGCCGTCGCCCCAGTTGCTACCCAATCTCCAGCTATCGCCAAACTCGCCGTCCTCGTTTGCTGTCCAGTCGGCATAGAAATCAACAAAAACGCGAGAGTATTTTGCTCTTTCGGTTTCGCTCAAGGCAAAATCAATTGCGCCTTCCCAACCTTCATCGAATTCGGTGTAGTCCTGAATCAAAACGATGTCCAAGGTCTTTTTATCCCTTGCTGTAACGCGAAGAACTACGTCTGCGGCAGGATCGGGGAGTTTGTCTGCGGCAAATGCGGTAATCGATGCTACGCTAAGTACACTTACCATCAGGCAAAGCGTCAGAAAAATCGCAAAAATTTTCTTCATAGTTAAAATTCCTTTCTGTTTTCGGTACTGATCGTACCTTTTTTTGTTATCGCAGCATTAGCATATCATATGGGGCGTTACAAATGCGTTACAAATCGGGGGAAAAAATTGATAAAATTCAGATTTCAAGCAATTGCCTTTCGCACCGCTATGGCATATTTGATATATTCAAAAAAGACAGTAACCTCGACCGCAATGCTTAAAAACTCTGAGATGTTTCCCTGTTTGAAGCCGTTATTTATGAAGTCAACAACGGGACTGATGAGACTCAATGTAGCGAAAACCAAAAGAATGATCGCCCAGACAATATGCCCCTTGGACGAGTTAGGCTTTTTAGCAATTCGCATGCCCTTGATTCCTATGTAGATACTAGGTAAGGTAAGCAACAACGCGAACGAGAAAAGAAATATTCTCGTAATAAGCAACACGTTGTCGGGCGCGCCTTCGGGGATCGCGGCATTGACGAACTCACCAAACAGCAGCTCGCTTACGACCTGAAGCATAGAAAATCCAGCCAAAGCCAGCACTGCAATTGACGATAATTTCAAATATTTTCTTGTTTGTTCCATATTTTCCTCCAAAAATTATTTTTGTGCCGTCATTATTACATAGCGGGTGTTACAAATGTGTTATACATCAGAGCTAAATTCAAAAAATTAGTTTAAAGAAGCAAATACATCTTCAAAAAGAAGGAATATCAGCATCACAACAGCAAAACCTGCGATACCGGCAAACTGCGCCCAAAAGCTCCGCTTGCTCTTGCCCTTTTTGCGAAGCGCAACCGATGCGCCAAGGCCAAGACCGCAGAGCGCAGGCGCGGAAGCGCAAACAATGGATGTGATCCAGCTGATAATGCCCATGAATCCCCCGCTCTCGGGATTCATGCCAAGCATATTCAGAAAGAAAAAGAAGGTTGTAAGGATCGCATATACGGGGATCAGAAGGATATTCGTGGCGATTCCCACCTTATCCAAAGAGCCGTATACCACTGTTTCTGCTTTTTTCGAACGGGCCGCGATGATAATGCCCGCAACGAGACCGGCAATCGCCGCAAAAATGAAAGAAATATACATCATATTTCCTCCTAAAATACATTACTCAAAGAACTCCAGTTCTTTTGCGTACAGCGTTATTTCTCAGCACTTGATATAATGGCTTATAATACATCGGCAAGATAATTTACCAACGATACTACCACAATGTAGGCAATTGTAATTACATTGATCCAAATGCTGGCTTTTATTTTTCCCATTTTACGAAGAATCAAGGCGCCAATAACCGCACCAAGCGCAACAAGAAAATAGGATCCCGCCATATAAAGGGTTATGTTATATACTAAGTCCGCAAGAAAGGCTTTGTTACCGTTTCCGGTAAGTCCTAAAAACAGCCCAAATGCAGATAAGATCATATGCGGAACAACAGAAACCATATTGACTATCAAACTGGCTTTTTCTCCCGTTGTATTATCTTTCCACTTTTTTCTTCTCAATAAGTAATCAATCAAAAATATAATCCCCGCAAACGGTGCACCAATAATAATCCATATCGTCATATCATTTCCCCCCTATTAAAACAATTGTTTCATTGACACAAAAATTTCCACAGAACAGAATAGCATACCGCTCGAACAATCCTAATATATGCTACCTACAAGTATTTTTGTATCGATGATGCACATGTATGATTCTCGATGCACGACAATTATCGCACACCTCGCGTTACAAAGGTGTTACAAAAAAGAGTGCGGCAGAAAAATTTCTAAAAAATTTCTGCCGCACTTGGTTTATTTATTGAACAGAAGTATGGCGCAGGTCTCCTCTGCCCAGCTATACTGTGTCATATATTCGCCGTGAAACTCGGGTTTGCCGGTTTCGAGATAGCTAGTATAATCACACTTGAGTAAGCTTGTGTCTACACGGTAACACGGCGTCTCGTGGCACAGAACATTCTCTGCTCCGACTGACTTTAGCGTGTTTTTCAGATCCATTACAAGCTGACGTAGATAGGCTGCGTTCTTTGTGTCATCCGAATCATCGGGGAACAGCACGGCACATATCTGCTTCGCTGTCATACCAGATCCGTTTCTATCCACAAGAAATGCAAAGAGTTCCTTTGTCTTCAGGCGCTTGAATGCCACTTTCTCCTTTTTGGCATAGACCTCGAAATCGCCGAAACACTTCACTGTAAGCAGCTTTTCTTGCGCACGCACTCCCTTGATATTATCAATTTCTCCTTGTACATCTTCCGCAGATATAGGCTTCATCAAATATCCCGATGCATGAAGCTTAAATGCAGGAATCGCATATTCCTCATATCCCGTACAGAACACAATCTTGCAGGTAGAACGTGCAGCAACGATTTTTTCTGCAAGGGCGAGGCCGCCCATACCGCGCATATTGATGTCCAAAAAAGCGACATCAATAGAATTGCTTTTTACATATTCAAGGGCCTCCTCACAGTCGGAAAACCCGGCAACCGACGTAATGTCCGGGGAAGCCTCGACGGCTGCCACCAAAGCGCCAAGCATCAACGCTTCATCATCAACCGCTATTGCAATCATTTGCGGACCTCCTTTGGAATTTTTATCAAAACCTTCGTACCGACACCGATGGTGCTTTCAATTTCAAGCGTACCGTTTACCATCACCTTGAGTCGCTCGCGAATATTTCGAAGACCCAAGTGCTTTCTGTCATCGGAAGGCGCGTTTGTATCAAAGCCAACACCGTCATCTACCACCGAAATGCAATAATCTTGATCCGTTTCGTAGGAAACGACGTGGATCGTACCACCCTTCGGTAATTTCATCAATCCGTGCTTGATGGCATTTTCAACGATTGGCTGAACGGTAAGCGCCGGAATATGAAAGTCCTCCGAATTCATTTCAAACGTAAATGTCATATCCGGGAAACGAACATTTTCAATGCTGATGTAATGATGTACGTGCTCCATCTCCTGCGACATAAGTATCGGCTTTGGATTATCAAGCTCGCCGAAGTTTCCTCGGAGATACTTGGCAAAGTTATGTACGAGATTTCCTGCTTTGGGCGGATCCATCATACAAAGCTGTTCGATACTTCCGAGCGTGTTGTAAATAAAGTGCGGACGGATCTGACTCATCATTGTAGAGATTCTACTTTCGGCAAGTTCTGCGTTCAGCACGATCTTTTCCATCTCCAGCTCCTTCGCCTTCGCTACCGCGTTGATATTGTTCGGTATAAGCTTAAGTACCATAACGATTGCTACAGCAAGCATGACAGTGAAGACGTACTGAGAAATCATACCGCCCTTCCAAATGCCGAGCCAAACACCAATGACATCGGCGGTAAATGCGATGAGAGGCAGAAATATTCCTATACAGACCCATTTCTGGTTTGTTTTCAAGGTTAGGATCTCTTTTACAAGGCAAGCCGCAAGTACGGTGTTCGCCAGGAACTGAAGTGCAATCCACCATATCCACAAGTCGTAAAAGAGGATATCGCTGAAGATTGGCAGAAGGAAGAATGCTGCGTTTGCTACACCCAAAAGAATTACCGTGAGCATTCCAATCTTTCGCGCTCTGGACATAACGGACACAGCGATCATTGCAAGGAAGAGCATGTAGAACATCATGGATGCACCTAACATAGTAGTGTTTGAAACGATAGACTCACTCCAAAACGCCACGCCATCGGCATTATACGAGAAATAAATTCCCGCAAACAAAACGAGGCCTCCAAGCAACCATATGATCTTAGAATTCTTTACGTGGATAAGACTTAAGAACAAAGCGATACCCAAAAGCATGATCGAAACCATAATAAACATAATTCCTACGTTTCTCTCGGTTGCTCCGCTGTCAAGAATTCCCTTTTCAAATTCAATTCCCAACCACAAAGCCATGTTTGACAGCATTTCATCAATCGCAGTTTCGTTTCCATAGCTGTGAGGGTTATGAATCAAAATCTCGATGGGATTCTCGGGATCGCTCATAAACTGATGGGCTGTCCAACTCTTTCCGCAATTAGAATCTCCGAATAGAGGATTTTCACTATCGATAACCAGAGAATTCTTTTCCCCCATTTCGTCAACTTCAAAAAACGTTAGATTAATATGGTTCGTATAAAATGCGACCGGCATATCATCTCTGTTATAGATGCCCAAACTCTCGCCCTCGTAACGCTTATACAAGCTACCTCGCAAGATTACGTCCCCCTTTGTAGCCGGGATATGCTCTCCCTCCACATAAGTCATCCACGGGCCGTCCGCGACACGGTACTCTCCTTCAAAATACACTTCTATGCGTAACGTTGATTCGGCTTGCACACTGGTGCGGTCATTGAACCACAAAAGTGAAACAGCAAGCAAAACAAGCAGTAAAACACCTACAATCAGTAAATTTGATTGATTTATCTTTTTGAATTTGTCTTTTAAGCTCGGCATTTTCAACCTCCGAAAATTTATTGTAAATTCTTCATGCAGCCAATCGTCACAACGTAAACGCCGTCGGTCTACGGTATGCATAATCTCCCATATCTTTTAGGTTTGTTACGCTTATTGTATACCAAAATTATTATCTAGGCAATAGCTTTCCGACGTTTCTTGAAACAAACGTCGATAGTTGTGGCTAAACGAAAAGCGACAGTAGTCCAGCATTTGATTGTAAAAAATTTGTGAATATTTTGAAACTATCTTTACGTAAGACAGATCATATGTTGGAATTTTATACAATTTGATTTTCCGCCTCTTGAATATATTATCTCAACAATTAGACAGTAAATTAGACAGTAAAAACAGCCTCGAAATTTCACCCGACTTCTACATTCGTAAACAAAACAAAAAGTACCGATTTCCTAAGAAATCGGAACTTTTTTGGTCCGAGTGTCGAGATTCGAACTCGAGGCCTCTTGAACCCCATTCAAGCGCGATACCAAACTTCGCCACACCCGGATATTTACTTGGTACGCCTCAGCGCTTGAGTATATTAGCACACCTTGCCGAAAAAAGCAAGCATTATTTTCATAAATTTCAAAAAATTTTTTCGGGGGGCAAAAATGCCCCCGAATGAACTCATTCTCCGCGCTCGCCGTGAACAACCTTACCAATATTCCAGAGGGTAACGACCTGCTGCTCGGCAGCCAGCTTCTCTTCCTCGGTTTCGTACTCCACATAGACGGTGTGGGCGCTGCAATCGGCACATTCGACCTGCACATTCCAGCCGCCTTCATGCATCAGCATGCCAGTTCCACGGCAGATGGGACAATCTTCCAGTTCGTAAATAGGGGTATTCATTGATTTTCTCCTTATCTAAATTGCTTTTCTTGGCTATTATAGATCTCCATGCGGCGGCATTTAGTGAAATTGGGCGCATACTGAGGAAGATAGTGCTCAATCGCCGCCACCAGCTGCATGGGATTCAAGGACGGATTCTGGCAGCAGATCAATGCACTCAGAACCAGGGTGTGTTCATCCAGCTGGGACAGATCCACACGACGGATCATGGGGATAATATCCTGCTGGACAATGCCGTTCTTACCTTTTTTATCCACGATGAGGTTCTCCCGGCGGAATAGGGCAATAATACACTCCTCTGCTCCTTCCGGAACGCCGGTATCATACTCCAGGATAATCTCACACTGAAGGAAACTCAGTTCTTTCAGTTTTGCGCCGTTTTCATAGGTCTGCAAAACCTGGATCCCTGGCACAAGGACCGCATTGAGGCGAGAAGTAATCTCGTCACAGGGAACGCCCTCCCCTTCCAGATCAAAGTCCAGAAGCTCACAGACGCTTTCAACGCCCACACTCAAAGGCAGGGCGATGGACACGGAGGGTCTGGGGTTGTATCCTTGGGTATGAGTCAAGGGCAAACCAGCACGCTTAAAGGCACGCTGGAAAAGGCGCATCAGGTCCAGATGGGACATCCAAACGGCATCACCCGTTTTGGTAAACAGGATTCTACGCATCGCAGGCCACCTCCTTCAGCAGACAGTTGGCGCCACAGCCGGCGCAGCCTTCCCGACAATCAGGGGTAATTGTTTCGGCGTAGGCTTGCTTTCTCTCCCGCAGGAGGAATTTCTTACTGACGCCCACATCGATGGTGTCCCAGGGCAGCAACTCATCTTCGCCATAGCCACGGGTGGTATAGAAAGACATATCCACACCACACTTTTTGAAGGCATCCAGCCACAGATCGTAACGGAAATATTCATCCCAACCATCCAGGCGGGCGCCATTTCGTGCAGCCTCTTCCAAGACGGGTGCAAGACGACGGTCGCCACGGGCCATGACGGCTTCCAGGCGGCTCAGGTCCGGCTCGTGGTAATCATACTCAATGGACTTGGAATAGAAATGGGATTTTAGCAGCTTACAGCGGCGCAGATATTCCTCCGGGGAAATCTGCTGCTCCCACTGGAAGGGTGTGTGAGGTTTAGGAACAAAGAACGCCGTGGCCACGTGGACACGCAGGCCGCGCTTTTTATTGGTAGCCTCTGCTTTCCAGGTCTGAATGATTTTATAGACCAGTTCCGCAATGCCCAGCACGTCCTCGTCGGTTTCTGTGGGCAGACCCAACATGAAATAGAGCTTGACATTGTTCCAACCGCCGGCAAAGGCGTTGGCGCAGGTGGTGAGAATCTCTTCCTCTGTTAGGTTCTTGTTGATAACATCACGCAGGCGCTGGGTACCAGCTTCGGGGGCAAAGGTCAGACCGGATTTGCGGACGGTCTGCAGTTTTTCCATCAGTTCCCGGGAGAAATTATCTGCCCGCAGGGACGGAACGGAGAGATTGATATTATTGCTATGG
>JAZLBM010000245.1:0-2485 GCA_045613705.1 Eubacteriales bacterium
CGATACAACCGGAAAGCACTTGTCATATCAAGGCGCACAAGGGTTTGTTGCGCGTGCTCCTCCACCCGCTCCGCGGGAGCCCCCTCCCGGAGGGAGCCATTAAAATCTCGCCGTAAAGACACCGCTAAATCAAAATTTGAAAACAACTCTAAGAAAGGAGAAACCGAGAATATGTCTGTGAAGCATTTGCTTTTCGCGCTGCTTCGCGCCCACGTGCTGGGGGGCGAGGGGCTTTCTGACGAAGACCGCGCGGCGGTTGGCGAGAAGGTCGAAAAGCTTTTTCAGCTGGCTTCCGCCCACGATATGGCGCACCTCATCGGCTTCTCCCTTTACGAGGCGGGGCTTAGCGAGGCCTACGCCCACTTTGAAAACCACCACCTTCTGGCGCTTTTCCGCTACGAAAGCATTGCCTACGAGCAGGCTCACGTGTGCGAGGTGCTGGAGGCGGCCGCCATACCCCATATGCCCCTCAAGGGCGCCCTTTTGCGGGGGCTCTATCCCGAGGCGTGGATGCGCCCCAGCTGCGACGTGGACGTGCTGGTGATGGCAGAGGATCTGGATCGTGCCGTGGCGGCGCTTGTGGCCGACGGCTTTACCGTGGGCGAGAAGACCTCCCACGACGTGGGGCTTTGTTCGGCGGGCGCAATTCCTACCGAGCTGCATTTCCGCCTGTGGGAAAACGGGCAGAGCGACAAGATCTGCACCCTCCTTGAATCGGCGTGGGACACCGCCACCCTTGTGGACGGCACGAGCTATCAATACGCAATGACCGACGAGCTTTTCTACTTCTATCACGTGGCGCATATGGCCAAGCACGTGGAGCACGGCGGATGCGGCATCCGACCTTTTCTCGATATGTGGCTGATGGACAAAGCCGCGGATGCCGAGGCGCGTCGGCGTGAGATGCTGGAGAAAGGCGGACTTTTGCAGTTTGCCGAGGTGGCACGCGCCCTTTGCCGCGTTTGGTTTGAAGGCGCGCCCCATAGCGAGATCACCCGTGGCTTCGAGTCCTTTATTCTCGAGGGCGGCGTGTACGGCACCGAGACCAATCGCGTGGCCATTCAGCAGCAGCAGCGCGGCGGACGGCTCGGCTATGCCCTGTCCCGTATTTTTGTGACTCGCGAGGCCTTGAAGGTGGCCTTTCCTATCCTTGACCGCCGCCCGTGGCTGTTCCCCTTCCTGCAGGTTGCGCGTTGGTGGAATATCCTCCGTCGCGGCGACGGCAAGCGCTCTCTTGACGAGCTGGCGTTCAGCGGAAGCCTTTCCGACGACCGCGCAAGCGAGATGCGACACCTCCTCGACACCCTCGGCCTCCCTCGCGAAGGGGAGAGGACAATTGAGAATTGAAAATGGAAAGTTGAAAATGGAAAATTGATGTTTAGCGGCGCAGTATGAACACGCCGAACCGAAGGCTTCCCCAAGATGGGGAAGCTGGCGCGAAGCGCCTGATGAGGGTGCGAAGCCTTATCACAACTGCAATCGGCGCACACTCATCCGTCGCGTTCCGCGACACCTTCTCTATCATAGAGAAGGCTTACGGAGCGAGTGCAAACCCACCTATAAATCAAAATTTGAAACCAACATAGAACTTATATAAGGAAACAATATGAACGAGATCAAGATCATGGGTCTGCAAAAGGTGACCCTTTTGGATTTTCCGGGCAAGGTGGCGTGCACCGTCTTTTTCGGCGGCTGCAACCTTCGTTGTCCCTTCTGCCACAACGCGTCGCTGGTGCTGGATCGCGGCGCCGAGCCGGTGATGAGCGAGGAGGCGTTTTTCGCCCTTCTTCGCAAACGCAAGGGCATTCTTGACGGCGTCTGCGTCACGGGCGGTGAGCCCCTTTTGCAGCCCGAGCTGCCCCGATTTATCGCCGAGATCCGTGCCTTGGGATATGCGGTGAAGCTGGACACCAACGGCACCATGCCCGACCGTCTGGCGGCTTTGCTTGCCGAAAAGGCGGTGGATTACGTGGCGATGGACGTCAAGAGCTCGCCCGATGGCTACGGAGCCGCCTGCGGCATTTCCGTGGACGTGGAGAAGATCAAGCGAAGCATCGCCCTCATCAAGGAAAGCGGCATTCCCCACGAGTTCCGCACCACGGTGGTGTCGGGTCTTCACACCGAGGAGGATATTCTCGCCGCCGCCCGTCTTGTGGGCGACAGTCCCTATTTTCTGCAGTCCTTCGTGGATTCGGGTGACCTGATCGGCACGGAGAGCACTTCTTTCGGTGCCTTCTCCCCCGACGAGATGCACGCCATGTGTGAAAAAGCCCGCGCCTCGGCGCCCCTTTGCCAAGTCCGCGGCGTGTAAACGGGTTTTATATAATAGGAAACGAAAGACGGCACACCGTGCCGTTTTTTTGTTTGGGGAATATAAATTGATGTTTATCGGCGCAGTATGAACACGCCGAACCAAAGGCTTCCCCAAGATGGGGAAGCTGGCGCGAAGCGCCTGATGAGGGTGCGAAGCCTTGTCACAACTGCA
>JAZLBM010000246.1:0-3866 GCA_045613705.1 Eubacteriales bacterium
ATGAGTGTGCGCCTATTCCGCATTCCATAAGACTTCGCACCCTCATCAGTCGCGTTCCGCGACAGCTTCTCCATCTTGGAGAAGCCTTTAAAAGACCCACCGACAAATCAAAATTTGAAGGATAAATTGATGTTTATAGGTGTGTTCGCACGAACAAATGGCGCGAACCGTACCTTGTAGGGCGGTGCCTTGGTGCCGCCGAAAATGTGCGGTTTATCGGTTGTTACGGCGGGAGCAAGCCCCCGCCCTACGGGTTTGTGCGCAAATCGAACAGACTGATAAATCAAAATTTGAAACAAAGGGCGGAGGTGAATCCGCCCTTTTTGGATTATTCGTTTACGGTAACGGTGAAGGAGACGTTCTTTTTCTCACCCTTCGCAAGGTGCATCATCTCGTTCTTGGTGGCGAAATCGTCGATCTTGCCGTCGTAGGCGGGTACGCCGTGCCAGGGCTCGATGCAGACGTAGGGAGCCTCGGTCTTGGGCTTATGCCAGAAGCCAACGTGGGTCATATCGTCCCAATTTACGGTGATGGAGCGATCGTTCTTGTCGGACTTGAGAGAGACCTTCTTGCACATACCCTCAAGGAAGATGGCGTCGTTGTCGAACATAGCGTGGTCAAGGCGAAGGATCTTGCCGTCCTCAAGTGCCATAGGCGCCGTCTCACCCGTGTAGTAGCAGGTGGGGGACATAACGAGTCTGCGGCAATCCTTGCGGCAAGCAAACTCCAGATAGTAATCGTTAAAGCTCTCGCCCTCGCAGAAGGGAACGTTGAAGCCGGGGTGACCGCCTACGGAGAAGGGCAGATCGGGCTCGGAGGGGTTCTCTACTTCAAATGCGGTGGTAACCGACGCGCCGTCAAGGGCGTAGGTCATACGAAGCGCGAAATCAAAGGGATAGATCTTGCGGGATTCCTCACTTGCGCGAAGCTCCATGGTGATGGAGGTGCGGTTGTGGGCGATCACGTCAAAGGTGGAGAGCTTGGCAAAGCCGTGGAGGATCATCTCGTAGGTGTTGCCGCCGTAGGTGTACTTACCGTCGGTGAGGCGGCCGCAGATGGGGAAGAGAACGGTAGCGCGGCTTGCCCAGAAGGTAGCGTCGCCCTGCCAAAGATACTCAAAGCCCGTCTTTTTGCCCACGAGAGACATCATCTGTGCGCCTTCGTCGTTAATGTCGACCTTCAGAAAATCGTTTTCAATGGTGTAAAGCATATCGATTTCTCCTTTTTATTGACCCACTTCCTCAAGGTAGTAGGACGCCTCCATATCGGCGACCGACACCGCAAAGGCGATGGGGAACATTTCGTAGGCCTTGCCCACGTTATTGATATAGGTTACGTTGTTGCTCTCGGCAAAGCCCATGTGATAGCGGATGGCAAAGGCCTCGTCACGGGTCAGCTTCATATACGCCGAGATCATATAGACCGACTTCTCACCGTGTCCGTAGGGGAGCTGATCGTCGATGGAATAGTAGGGAACCGTCTTCCAAACGCCGTTTTCCTTCACGTTTCGGGTGGTCTCTACGTAGAAATTGGTCTTGCATACGTCGTGCAGAAGGGATACGATGGCAATGGACTCGTCGGAGTAGTTCATGCCGTACAGCTCCTTCACGCGGGGACGGGACATGTAGTCGCACAGACACTCGTAAACGTTGATACTGTGCTCACAAAGGCCGCCCTCGTGAGAGCCGTGGTAGCGGGTGCTTGCGGGTGCGGTGAAGAAGTCGCTTCCTTCCAGAAATTCAAGAAGCTTGTCTGCGCCCTCGCGCTTGATCTTGGATTTGTAGATCTCAATAAATTTTCTCTTGTAATCAAGGGGTGTCATGGGAGATCCTTTCTATTTTTGAGATGTGTTTATTTTACCATAAAACGGCGACAATGTAAAGGGAACGGGGCGAAAATAATTTTTTTAAAAAACCTCTTGATTTTTCCCGATAACTGTGTTAAAATATATGAACGTATGAAATTCGTGTGCTTCGGCACCCATGAAGCTTGATTTTGGAGGATATAAAAATGGAACTTGTATTTGGCATCGTGCTTTTGATTCTTGCAGTTGCACTTGTTGCTCTCGTTGCTATGCAGTCCGGTAAGGAAAAGGGCATCGGCGGCACCATTGGCGGCGGTATGGACGCAGGCTTTGGCGGCAAGGGTAGCGAAGCAGAGCGCAATCGCAAGCTGAGCCTTGCAACTACTGCTGCATCTGTTGTCTTCGTTCTCATCGTCGTTGTAATGTACATCGTCGTTTCCTGAGTGAAGCCGAAAAAGAGGAGGGCATTGCCCCTCCTCTTTTTTTGTTTTTGATGATGTTATTCAAATTTTGATTTAGCGGTGAGTCTTTTAAAGGCTTCTCCAAGATGGAGAAGCTCCCGCGTAGCGGGTGATGAGGGTGCGAAGTCTTATGGAATGCGGAATAGGCGCACACTCATCCGTCGGCTTCGCCGCCACCTTCCCTATCTTAGGGAAGGCTTTAAAACACCGATAAACATCAATTTTCAACTATGCACTCTGCATTCTGCCCTCGCGCTTCGGCGCGCTAAGCATCAATTTATCCAATAGGCGGAAAAAGCGACAGAAGCTCTTCGGGGCGGTCGACCACGTGATCGGCGCCTTCCTCGCGGAGCACCTCGGGACGGTAGCCCCAGGACACACCTACGGCGAGAAAATCCGCGTTCTTGGCAGTCCTGATGTCTACGTGGCTGTCGCCGATAAAGGCACATTCAGACGGAACGGCGCCCAACTCCTCGCAAAGGGCGAGAGAGACCTCGCGATCGGGCTTGGCCTTGACACCGGGGCGTTGACCGCGGGCAAGCTTGCAAATGCCGTGGGGTACAAGGCTGTTCACAAGCTCAATGACGAAATTGTCCTGCTTGTTGGAGAACACGGCGATGGCGTATCCGCGACGGGAAAGCTCGAAAAGCACCTCTTCCATACCGTCATAAAGGCGGTTGGTCTCGCGGAAGGTGGTGGCGTAATGTGCCTGATAGACGTCCAGCGCCTCGCTCACCTTATCCTCATCGGCCTGCACCGATGGGGGGAGACAGTTCCGAACGAGAGCACGGGCCCCGTGATTGATGGCGGCGCGCACCTCTTCGCGTGTCTTTTGGGGATATCCCAGCGCCGACATAGTCAGATTAATGCCGCTTCGAATGGCGTCTATGGTGTCGGCAAGCGTGCCGTCAAGGTCAAAAATCAGGGTGTTGATCATAGGTGTACCTCTCGTTTCATTTTCCTCATTATTATAGCATCGACCCCCACCTATGTCAATTCCAAGGGCAAAAAATGGTAAAAAGTGACAAAAAAAGATTTTTCATTTCGTGCAAAATCGTCATTTGGTGTATTTTATAAACAAAAAAATCGTGATATAATATATTGTTACGAAAAAATTCGGACAAAAAGATAAATTGATGTTTATCGAACGGTTATGATATCAAAACGGCGAGCGCCCTCCAAGCCTTCCCCATGCGGGGTGGAGGAACTTTGTTCCTCCGGCTGGACCGCCGCGCGCTGTTTGCGAAGCAAACTTGTGAATGAGCGAAGCGAATGAGTGGATTGAGGAGAGCATTTCACCGCGTAATAAGAGAACGAGGAAGTTCCAAAACCCGTCTCCACGAGGTTTCTGCCTCTTGACGTTCGTGCGGTGCGCAGGATGATCTCCTCATCCGCCTCGGCTTCGCTCGGCACCTTCCCCGCTGGGGAAGGCCTGTGTAGTCCGTGCCTCTGTCGTTAATAACAGTTCGATAAATCAAAATTTGAAAAACGCGATATCAGGCGCAGAATTGTCGCGCGGTATTGACACGGGTGGGCAGATGGGGTATAATGAAAGCGGAAATCACTTGGTGAAGGGAGACGAATATGGAGCAAAACAAGCC
>JAZLBM010000247.1:0-2058 GCA_045613705.1 Eubacteriales bacterium
GTTTTGGAGACCGGTACTCTACCAGCTGAGCTATACCCCCACGCGACCTGAACATTATATCACAAAAAAATCGGTTTGACAAGAGGTTTTTGAAAAAAAGATGAAATGTTTTTTTCTTTTTCTTAAAAAACGGTTGCCGAGCCTCTAAATCCCGCGGTAAAGAGGGGCAGAGAAGCAAGAAGGTGTATTTTATTATAAAAATATTTACTCTCTTTCTTGCCTTTTTTTATGCGCCGCGGTATAATGGATATAGTATATTACTACCGAAAAGGAGATTTTATATGATTCGTTCGGTTATCGTCGGATGCGCCCATATGCACGTGAACGAGGTGGCGCTTTATATCAAGGGACAGCCCTCGTCCGAGCTTTGCGGCGTGGCAGACCTTCCCGCCGCGGTGGCAGAGAACACCGACAAGCGCTACACCCGCGCGTGGAATTTCCGCAACGTGGTGGAAAACTGCGGTGCCAAGCCATATGAGAACTATATCGAGATGCTTGAGGAAGTCAAGCCCGACGTGGCTTATCTTCTGTGCGAAAACTATCGCAAGGCGGAGATTGCCGAGGAGATCGCAAAGCGCGGTATCAACGTGATCATCGAGAAGCCTATGGCAACAACCGCTGAAGAGGCACGCCGCATCGTGGCGCTCAAAGAAAAATACGGCGTGGAGATCTGGGTCAACTGGCCCGTTACCTGGCGCAAATACGTGCGCGAGATGAAGGCTATGGTGGACAGCGGTAAGGTTGGCAAGCTGCAAAAGCTCCGCTATCTCAACGGACACACGGGCCCTCTCGGCAAGGGCGCCAAGCACCGCGGTGTCAGCGCGCACGCCGAGGAGATGACCGACGAGGAGCGCGGACGCACCTGGTGGCATCAGAAAAAGTGCGGCGGCGGCGCGTATCTTGACATTCTTTGCTACGGCTGCTTCTTCAGCCGCTGGATGTTTGGGGCAGTTCCCGTTGACGTGATGTCGGTGGGCGACAATCTGAACACGCCCTTCGGCGACACAGAAGATAATATTGCGGCGCTTCTTCGCTACGAAAACGGCTTTGCGGTGGCGGAAGGCACGTGGACAACGCCAAGACGAAGAATGCCCACGGGCCCCGAGGCGATCTGCAGCGAGGGCGTGGTATGGTGCGACGGTGTGCCCGACGGCGAGGCTTTTGCCGCGGCGGCCGATATCTACGGCAACGATCTCGCGGTGGACGCGGCAGCGGACGACGATGATTTCCGCAATATGCCCTGGCAGTATGCGGCCCACGTAGAGCGGGGACTTCCTATGCACGAGACACTCACGGCGGAATTCAATGCCGACGTGGTGGCAATGATCGAGGCGGCCGAGCGCTCCAACGCAAGCCGCAAGGCGGAAAAGATATGATGAACGAGAAAAAGATAACGGCGCTGATCACCGAGATCGAGCGGTTTTCAGTGCACGATGGCCCCGGTATACGGACGGCAGTCTTCCTTAAAGGTTGCCCCCTTTCCTGCGCCTGGTGTCATAATCCCGAATGCATTTCCTTCAAGCCGGAGGTTATGATCTATCCCGAGAAATGCATCCGCTGCGGCAAGTGCGCAGAAGGGTGCTATGCGGGGGCGAAGGTCATGTGCGGACGCGAAATGACGGTAGATGAGGTGATGACCGAGGTGCTTGCCGACAGGGCATACTACGGTGACCGTGGCGGTCTTACCATTTCGGGCGGCGAGCCCTTGGCGCATCGTGACTTCACTATGGCGCTCATTGAGGCCTGCCATCGCGAGGGCATCCACGTTGGCGTGGAGACCTCCATGTGCCGCTTTGACGGCGAGCTTCTCGGCTCCCTTGATCTTATTATGGCGGACCTTAAGATTTTTGACGACGAAACACACAAAAAATACGTAGGCATCGGAAACGAGGAGATCAAGGAGAATCTGCGCCGTGCAAGCGCGCTCGGCATTCCCATGATCATCCGCACCCCCATTATCCCCGGCATCAACGATACGGTGGAAAACGTGTCCCGGACGGCGGCGTTCTTGCGGACACTTGACAGCGTAATCGCCTACGAGCTTTTGCCCTACCATCC
>JAZLBM010000248.1:0-4393 GCA_045613705.1 Eubacteriales bacterium
CTTTTTTATTATTTTCCACCGGACACCTCGATCACGGCTTCCATAAGCAGATTGAACGCTTCGGTCTCCTCTGCCGTCAGCGCAATGGGGATATTCAGATAGGTGTAATCCGCTTGAGCGATCTCCTTACCGTTAAAGGTAATATTGGGATCCTCCTGCCAATAGATATCCGTCTCTACAACAAGCCCCAGAATGAAAATGCTCTTTCCGTTTTCGGGCTTATAGTTGTCGATATCCTCTGCCTCCGTCAAAAACTCAACCAGCGAAAGAAGCAATTCCTTTGCCGACTCTTTCTCCTGCAGATAAAAATATCTGTTTGGCACGTCACCAAAGAGCAGGTCTACGCGAATGCTGCCCATCAGATAATTGCCTTTTTCATCGGCGTTGAGAATATACTCGCGGACAATCGCAAGGCTCTCTGTGCCGGAATAATCGGAAATGCCCTCTATTTCATTTCGGTGTTCCAAATATTTCTCGGCAGCCTTGGGGGTGTATTCAAAAAGGATCGGATACTGTGCCGTATAGCGATAGATGCCAACCTGACCGTCAATATACACGTAGCCGACCGACTCCTTGAGGGACGGATATCCGGAGGAGGTATTGTATCGGTTCGTGTTGTAATTCTTCAGCTCGAGCTTTTTTTCTTCGCTGAGGCTATTATATTCCTCCAGATACAACCTCCAAATGCTTTCCGCCTCACGGTTGCTAATAGAAAAGTGTGAAAAATGAACGGTTTCGATCTGATGCTTTTCGGGCATAGACAAATAGGCAGCGAGATACGCATCCGACTCGTAAAAGCCATCGTAAAGGCGTTGATAATCGGCATCGTCAAGGGAGATAGAGCGACCGAGGGTACGTCCCGATCTCAGATGGATGACAACGGACGCGCGCCGTCTGTTTACATATTGATGGTTATGGGAATTCTTTGATGCCTCGATCGTGTCCTCAAGAGCCTCTGCCACAAGCTGATTCAGTGCCTTATCCTCTACGATAATACCGTTAGTTACGACTGTTTCGTAGGTGTAGGTGTTACGGGATTCAAAGCTTACGCCAAGGATCTCGTCAGCGTCGGGGGTATCGTTCCAGATCACGTTACGCGTGGTATATACCGCACCCGTGAAAAGAAGGCTGAGTACAAGGGGCACCGCAAGCACGGGAAGCGATTTCAGCACGTTCTTGATCTTCTTGGTGGTCATCAGCTCGAAGATCACCCATACAAGAAGAATGATCACAAGCATCGTAACGAACAGCTCAAAGTCCATATCTTCGATCATCAGATAGACCAGAAGCAGACAGAACGGCAGCGTGATGGCGCATCGGTAAACGTGCTGCAGTTTTCTGCTGGGCGCACTATGAGTCGCCACCTCACTCTTACGATTCACGTAGCCAAGCGCGCCAAGACCCAAAAGCACAAGGGCGCTTGCAATCGAATAGAGAATCAAAGGAAGGTCAGTGAAGGTGGTGCTCTGCCCTACGCTGTAAAGATCGGCAATCAACGAGAAGGGCAAGAAAAACTCGATCTCAAACACGCGCAGCACGGAGTAGAAGGTATCAAACATAGGGACCACCTCATTGAGGCACAGGGTGAAGATACCGCCCACCGCGCGGACGAAAAGGAACAGAAGCGCGAAGATCAAAACGTTGGAAACGGTAGTTCCCGTCAGCGTCATAGCCAAGGACATAAAGCCAACAAGCAAGATCGCCGCCAGAAAATACAGCGCAAAAGAGCCAAGGAATGCGCCAAAGCCTGCCACGTAATATTCGGCAAGATTCCAAAGAAGCAGATTCACAAGACCGCTTATAAGAAGCGTTCCCGCGATCCAGGTGTAGATGGCGGCGGTAAAGCTGAAGAATACACAGCTTCTCTTTTCGGGCACCGCGTGCCAGAAGTCGCTCTTGCTTCGCTCATTGAGATAAGAGAACATAGAGTAGGTCAGAACCAGAGCGAAGACCATCATCAAAAGTCCAAAAGGCGCAAAGCCCGCCGTAGGAACGACCGAGGGAGTACGGGTAACAGACTGATATACCCGTCTTGACTCAAGGATACCGATGATGGGGAGTATGGCGTTAAGGGCAACAACGGTGACCGCCGAGGCAACACCTGCCACGCGGATCTTGCGAAGCCCCTCCAAATACAGCTTTAAGGAAAAGAAGTTTCTCATAGCGGCACCTCCTTACATTAAAACGTCCTTGAAGGCGTAGCCAAGCGCCTCCATCTCGTAAATAAACACTTCCTCAAGGTTCAAGGGCAGAACGTCAAGAAGCACGGGAGACATAGCGCGGATCTTAGCGGAGACTGCCTCCTTCTCTCCCCTTGCGATAAAGGTTGCCACCGAGCCCACCTGGGTGTAGCTCAGCATCTCGATCTCCGAGAATTTGCTTCTGTCGTACTTTTCGGAGAAAGCGACTTGGATCTTGAAAAGGGTAGTTTTGAGGTTCTGAATATCACTCTCAAACACAATACCGCCCTTATGCAGAAGCGCCAGCTGATCACAGGCGTCCTCAAGCTCACGAAGGGAGTGAGACGTGATGATGGTGGTCGTTTTGCGCTCCAGCACGTCGTTATAGATCACGCGCTTGACAAGATTCCGCATCACGGGGTCAAGGCCGTCAAAGGTCTCGTCAAAGAAAAGATACTGAGGCATCGAAGAAAGCGCCAAAATGGTAGCCGCCTGCCGCTTCATACCCTTGGAAAAGGTGTTGATGTTGGCATCAGGATCAAGACCGAAGGTCTTTACCAGCTCCGCAAAGCGTTCATTACTAAAATTGGGATACATAGCACGGTACAGCTGTGCCATACGGTTCATATTGGATTGAGGAAGAAAATAAAGCTCGTCGGGCACGTACAAAATCTTTCCCTTCACCTCGGGATTTTCATATACGGGAACACCGTCGAAGGTCACCGTTCCCGCGTCCGCGCGGTAGATGCCGCTGATAAGACGGAGAAAGGTAGACTTTCCCGCACCGTTGCTTCCCACAAGACCGTATACGCAGGATTCGGGGATACTGCAATTCAAGCCCCGCAATGCCGCAAAGCCGTCAAATTTTTTGGTTACGTTTTCAGCACAGATCATTTGCTTTCTTCCTTTCTGTGAATTTCTTTTGCGCAATTCCCATAGGCGAGGCGCACGGCGTCAAGTGCCGCCTCCATATCAATGCCTGCGTTGGCAAGCTCACTTGCTATCGCACCGATCTCCTCTATTCTTGCGGAAAGACGGTGGCGGATCCGCTCTCTCGCGCCCTCTGCTACAAAGCATCCGCGCCCCGGCGTAGAAACAATAACGCCTGCGCGATCAAGGTCGAGAAAGGCCTTCTGAATCGTGTTGGGATTGGTTCCAAGGATGGCCGAAAGCTCGCGGATCGACGGCAACTGCTCGGTCTCCTCTATCAGTCCCGTAACGATCTCACGCTCAATTCCATCTACGATCTGCTCGTAAATGGGCTTTCGGGACATCTTGTCAATGACAAGCACGGTTTCACCTCCATTCAACTGTACTATATGTAATAGTACAGTTAGATTATACCATTAAAAAAACGAATCTGTCAATAGTTTTTATAAAAAAAGCATCGCGAATATTCGCGATGCTCTTAAAATACAAGTTGAACCAACACCATATACGTGGCGGTACCGCAGAGGATGCTCAAAAGTGTGTTTCTGCGCCACACGTGAAGTCCTACAACAACGGCGCCGGCAATCAGCTCGGGAGCGCCGAAGGGCGCCTTCAGAAACGAAACGCTCTTAAAGCAGAAGATCACCAGCATTCCCATAACGGCATAGGGGAGTACTCGTCCCAGGTACGTAATAAAGGCAGGCGTTTTTCGTGTTCCTCTAAAGATCAGAAAAGGCAAAAAACGAAGCGCCGCGGTCACCGCCGCCATAACGGCAACCATCAAGGCATATTGCAGATCAGTCATTCTTCTTGCCCTCCTTCTTTTGAAGAAGTGCCAGAGATGCCACGATGAGGATCATAGCGAACAGAAGGAAGTTTTCCGCGCCGAAGATCAGAAGGCACAATAAGGTGGCACCTGCACCAATGAGGGCGGGCCAATGATCCTTTGTCGACAGCCATTGCTCGGTAAACACCGTAAGGAAGAGCGCCGTCAAGGAAAACTCAATCCCCTCGGTGGAAAACGGAAGATAAGCACCAAGCAACGAACC
Organism: Eubacteriales bacterium; assembly: GCA_045613705.1. Classification (GTDB taxonomy): domain Bacteria; phylum Bacillota; class Clostridia; order Oscillospirales; family CAG-272; genus RGIG8775. Next base: position 4,160 of record JAZLBM010000248.1, read on the forward strand.
GAGCATACTTCCCGTAACCCAATAGGAATAGTTCAGAAGGGAGACCCAAAAGTAATAGCGCCCCGTTTCCGTTTTATCGTCGCCCGTTTCTTTCTCGCAAACCAAAGAATAGGTCTCGTCGGTCAAGGTAAAGATGAGAAACGGCTTATTCCTGACGCCTCGGTATTTATCGATCATGGAAATGCCGTAAAACAGATGGCGAAGATTGACCAAAAGCGCCGTGACCGCTGTGGT
>JAZLBM010000249.1:0-7905 GCA_045613705.1 Eubacteriales bacterium
AACATCGCCGCCAAAAAGCGAGGCGATAATATTACCTTCCTTCGCAAGATCGTGCGCGGCTCTACCGATGATAGCTACGGTATTGAGGTTGCCAAGCTTGCGGGAATACCGGGTGAGGTCATTAAGCGCGCCAAGGAGATCCTTGCGGTAGTGGAGAGCAGTGCGAAATCGCTGACGCTTTCCGGCAACGAGGACGCGCTGGGTAAGGACGATAGCCTCATTACCTTTGAGGATTGCCTTGAGGAGCAGATCATCCAGGAGCTTCGTGCCGTGGATATCAACACGCTCTCGCCCTTTGAGGCAATGACCTTCCTTTACGATTTGAAGAAACGATTGATGGATTAAGGATGAGATATGGGAAAGATTAACGTTTTATCCTTTGCGGTGGCCAATCTGATCGCCGCAGGCGAGGTGGTCGACAGACCTGCCTCTGCCGTAAAGGAGCTGCTGGAAAACGCAATAGACGCAGGCGCGACCAGGATCACGGTTGAGATCCAGAATGGCGGCGTGACCTTTTTGCGCGTCGCGGATAACGGATGCGGTATTGACGTTGACGATCTTCCCGTTGCCGTCCGCCGACACGCCACCAGTAAGATCAAGACCGCAGAGGATCTTGAGGGTATCGAGACCCTCGGCTTCCGCGGCGAGGCATTGGCCGCTATCGCATCGGTTTCGGACATGAGAATCATCTCGAAGACCGCCGACGCGGAATACGGCGCTATGCTTGAGGTCAAGGCAGGAAACATTATGTCCCTGACCGAGCGTGCTTGCGCCACGGGCACCACGATCATCGTGGAGAACCTGTTTGCCAACGTCCCCGCAAGACGAAAGTTTTTGAAGCGCGATATTACAGAAGCCTCTGCCGTCAGCGGATGGGTCGAGAAGATTGCTCTCTCCGAGCCGTCTATCGCCATTCGTATGATCGTGGACGGATCGGTAAAATTTGAGACCGAGGGAAACGGAGATCTCAAGAGTGCCGTTTATGCGATCTACGGTCGCGACTTTGCCTCCCGTCTGATCGCCGTCCGATCCGAGATCGACGGTGTGGAGGTCAGCGGCTTTATCGGTCGTTCGGACAACTTCAAGGCCAACCGAAACTTCCAGAACTTTTTTATCAACGGGCGCTACATCAAGAGCAAGACCGCAAGCGCGGCGCTTGAGCAGGCGTATAGCTCGTATATCCCCTCCGAGAAATTCCCGTGCTGTGTGCTGAACGTCAAGATCAACCCCAAGGCGGTCGACGTAAACGTTCACCCGGCAAAGCTTGAGGTGAAATTCTCCAACGAAAAGCCTGTGTTTGACGCGGTGTATTACACCGTTCGTTCGGCACTTGAAGAGGACGTTACCCGTCCCGCAATGGACTTTTCCTTGATCAAGCCCAAAACCAATCCCAAGGTAGTCAACGCTTTTGTTCCCGTTGAGGACAAAAAGCAGACATATAAAAATTTGCAGCTTTCCTTTGCCGAGCCTCCCACGGCGGAAAAGCCTCGCGAGATCGCAAGAACGGTGGCCGAAGCACCGCCCGCTCCCACGCCTCCCCCCGCCCCCGTTAAGCAAGCCCCGGTGGAGCCGACGCCGATCGTCGAGCCGCCTGCGCCTCCCACGTCGAGCGGATCCTTTAGCCAAGAGGAAGAGGAGAGGATCGACAACTACTGTCGCAGTGTTATCGAAAGCATCTGCCGTCAGCAGGAGGAGAGAGAACGGCAAGGCTATACTCCTCCGCAAAACGTGGAACCCGTGGATGTTTCAGTTCCCGAAAACGCGGATAATGAGTATGAGGAAGAAATTCCCGTAGCACGTGAATATCGCATTATCGGTGAGGCCTTTCACTCCTACGTATTTGTGGAATCGGGCGATCACGTGCTTGTGATCGATAAGCACGCCGCCCACGAGCGCGTTCTGTTTGAAGAGCTCCGCGCCAAAATGAAGCAGGTGGAATCCTCGGCACAGCTTTTGATGCTGCCCATTGAGGTGATGCTGACCAGCGGTGAATTGCAGGCAATCGAAGAATATCGGCACGAGATCGAGGCCATTGGCTTCCAGTTTACTACCAAGCGCCACGGTGCCGAGATCGAGGCTATTCCGTGCGGTATCTCCACCGATGCAGTCTGCGATATGTTTATCACCATTGCCGACCGCATACAAAACGAGACGGGCAAGATCGAGGTCTCCCGTGAGCTCGTTTTTGAGGCGGCACTCTACCAGGCTTCCTGTAAGGCGGCCATCAAGGCAGGGCGCGAATATCCGCCGGAGCACGTCAAGTGGCTTGTAGATACGCTGATGCGCCTTCCCGATATTACCTTCTGTCCCCACGGCAGACCGGTGGCCATCGAAATGACCAAGGATCAGCTGGATCATCAGTTCGAAAGAAAATAATACAACGAAAGGCTGGAATATAAAATTGTTTGAATTGTTAGCAAAAGACGGAAGAGCGCGCCGCGGCGTGCTTCACACCGTACACGGTGATATCCAGACGCCCGTGTTTATGAACGTGGGTACCTGTGCCGCCATCAAGGGTGGCGTATCGCCCACCGAGCTTGTGGATATCAACTGCCAGGTGGAGCTTTCCAACACCTATCACCTCCATATTCGTCCCGGTGATCGTCTGATCCACGATATGGGTGGTCTTCACAAGTTTATGAACTGGAGCCGTCCCATTCTCACGGATAGTGGCGGATTCCAGGTGTTCTCCCTTTCTTCTCTCCGTAAGATCACCGAGGAGGGCGTTCACTTCGCGTCTCATATCGACGGTAAGCGCATCTTTATGGGTCCCGAGGAGAGTATGCAGATCCAGTCCAATCTGGCGTCTACCATCGCCATGGCCTTTGACGAGTGCGTGGAGAATCCCGCGACCTACGAGTATGCCAAGAATTCCTGCGAGCGCACCTACAGATGGCTGGTACGTTGTAAGAAGGAAATGGAGCGCCTCAATTCGCTCCCCGATACCATCAACAAAAACCAGATGCTCTTCGGCATTAACCAGGGAAGCATCTATGAGGATCTCCGTATCGAGCATATGAAGCAGATCGCAGAGCTTGATCTTGACGGATACGCCATCGGCGGTCTTGCCGTTGGCGAGCCTACCGAGGATATGTACCGTATCATCGATGCGGTCGAGCCCTATATGCCCGTCAATAAGCCTCGTTATCTGATGGGTGTCGGTACTCCCTGCAATATTCTTGAAGCAGTACATCTCGGTGTGGATTTCTTCGACTGCGTTATGCCCAGCCGAAATGCCCGCCACGGCAATCTCTTCACCTGGCACGGCAAGATCAACGTGCTCAACGAGAAGTATGCCAAGGATCCCAGACCCTTTGACGAGGGCTGCGGATGTCCCACCTGCCGCAATTACAGCCGCTCCTATATCCGCCACCTGATCAAGGCGAAGGAGTCGCTGGGAATGCGCCTTGCGGTCACTCATAACCTGTATTTCTACAATGAGTTGACTATGAAGATCCGTGAGGCTCTTGACGGCGGTTACTTTGAAAGCTTTTATCAGAAATACATCAACATCCTCGGCGAGAGAGTCGACGATTGATAAGAAGGAGATGCTATTATGATCGATAAGAAAACAGCCTTTGACGTTCTTTCGGTAGCAGTATCCGGCGGAGCAGATTTTGCCGAGATCTTCTGTGAGACCACAAGAACCAACTCCATTGCTCTTGCGGATAGCAAGATCGAAAAGATCACCGACAACGTGATCTCCGGCGTGGGCATTCGTGCCTTCCTTGGCACCCAGACGGTTTACGCGTCCACCTGCGACATCAGCCGCGACGGCCTTATGAAGTGCGCACGGCGCGTGGCCGAGGTGTTCTCGTCCGCATCTAAAATGGGAAGCTTTGTTTTGAATGAAAGATGCTTCCCCAATATTCATCCCGTTCTCGTTGAGCCCGTTGGCGCTGAGATGAAGACAAAGATCGATCTTCTCCGCGCAGGCTGTGACGCGGCACGCGGATATGACTCTCACATCGTTCAGGTGCAGGGCGGACTTGCTTGCGTGGATCGCAATATCTGGATCGCCAACACCGACGGCCTCTTCACCACCGACAGACATATCCGCACCAGAATGTCTATCTCCTCGGTTGCCTCCGAGGGCAACGAGACCCAGTCCGGCGGCTTCAATCCCGGACGCGGTATGGGTCTTGAAATGTTCGATACCGTCATCACCCCCGAGGAGATCGGTATCGAGGCTTCCCGCCAGGCTATGGTCAATCTTCGCGCCACCTACTGTCCCGCAGGGCAGATGACGGTTGCTATCGAAAACGGATTCGGCGGCGTTATCTTCCACGAGGCTTGCGGACATTCTCTTGAGGCTACCTCGGTAGGTATAGGTATGTCCCAGATGTGCGGAAAGCTTGGTCAGAAGATCGCAAACGAGAAGGTAACCGCCATCGATGACGGTACCATCGCCAACGCTTGGGGCTCGGTCAATATTGACGACGAGGGTAACCCCACCCAGCGCAATGTGCTCATCGAGAACGGCGTGCTCAAGAGTTACATGGTAGACCGCCTCGGCTCCCGCCGCATGGGAATGCCTATGACGGGTAACAGCCGCCGTCAGGATTATAATTATGAGCCGACCTCCCGTATGACCAATACCTTTATTGCGAACGGCCCCGATAAGAACGAGGATATTATTGCGTCCATCGAGTACGGTCTTTACGCCAAGAAGATGGGCGGCGGATCGGTCAACCCCCTGACGGGTGACTTCAACTTCGCCGTAAGCGAGGGCTATATCGTCCGCAACGGTAAAATCTGCGAGGCAGTGCGCGGCGCATCTCTTATCGGTAAGGGCTCGGATATTCTTATGGACATCGATATGGTCGGTCAGAATATGGAGACCGGACAGGGTATGTGCGGCTCTTCCAGCGGATCGGTTCCCACCGACGTAGGTCAGCCCCTCATCCGTGTATCCAAGATCACGGTTGGCGGAAGATAAGGAGGTAACGGTATGGAATTTTCCAAGATCAAAGAAATTCTTGTTGAAGAAGCAAAGAGACTCGGCGTTACCGAGTATGATATCTATTTCTCCAAGTCCGAATCCGTGTCCGCGGAAACGCTGAAGCAGGAGATCAGCAGCTTCAGCAGCAGCAACGGTATCGGCGTAAGCTTCCGTTGTGTTCGCGACGGCAAGTTCGGTTATGCTTCAAGCGAGCTTATCACTCCCGATGAGGTGAGAGGGCTTGTGGCAAAGGCATATGAGAATGCCCTTTATATTGAGTCGGATGACGAGGCGATCATCTTCCGTGGCTCGGAGTACTACGAGAAGGTTGAGAATCCCGTGCTTCCCGACGTTTCTATGGCAGACCTCAAGAAGATCGCTATGGATATTCAGAAGACCACCTATGCCACCAGCGAGTACGTGGTTGACGGCACCCAGAGCGGTGTTGGTATGGCACGTGAGACGGTGGATATGTACAATTCCTACGGATTGGAGCTTCACGAGGAGGTCAATGCATATCAGTATTTGGTTGCGGCAGTTGTTAACAAGGACGGCGAGTCGGAGCAGGATTTCGAGTATCGCTTTGATACCTCCTTTGATAAGGCTACCGAGATCGCAAAGCCCGTTGTTGAAGATGCGCTTTCCAAGATCGGTGCGGGTCAGGTTGCGAGCGGAAGCTATGACCTTGTCCTCAGCGGTAAGATGATGGCAACTATGCTTGCTACCTTCTCGGGTGCTTTCTCCGCAAAGAATGCACAGCTGGGTCTGTCCCTGTTTGCAGGCAAAGAGGGAAGCGCCGTTGCCGCGGATTTCATTACCGTGACCGACGATCCCTTCTCGGATAAGATGCTTTGCAAGAATGCATTTGATGCCGAGGGCGTTGCTACCAGTCGCAAGAATGTGATCGGAAACGGCGTGCTGAACACCCTCCTTTACGATCTTGCAACGGCAAAGAAGGCCGGCAAGGAGACCACCGCAAACGCATCCCGTGGTTCTTATGCCGCTCCCACCGCCATCTCGCCCTACTTCCTTTACATTAACGAAGGAAGCAAGACGCTTGACGAGCTGCTGGCATCTGCCGAGAACGGTATCTATATTACCGAGCTGAAGGGTCTGCACGCAGGTGCCAATCCCGTAACGGGTGACTTCTCCCTTGAGAGTGCCGGCTATCGCATTGAGAACGGCAAGCTTGCAGGGGCTGTCAAGACCTTTACCATCGCAGGCAACTTCTATGAGCTTCTGAAGAACATCGACTCGCTTTCGAACAAGGTTGAGCTTGCCCGTCCCGGAATCGGACGCGGCTACGGTTCGCCCGCCGCTCTTTGGAAAAATGCCAGCGTTGCCGGTAAGTAAAATTTCAAATTCTATTGAATTCACCGGCACTTTGTGCTATACTGTATGGGAATTTGTTGCAAGGAGGAAAAAACGATGAGGCTTTCGCTGAAGCATATGGTAATTTCCTTCGCTGTGGCATTGGTTGTTCTTTCGGTGGTGATGAGCGTGATCTGCGTCTCGGCTTTTCGGGACAACGTCCGCGAGCGTCCTGCAAAAGGAGAGGGAATCGTGGTCGAGGGGCTTCCCGAAAGAAGCTTCGCCTATGATTTTGCTACCGCCTCGGTCTATTATGCTGAAGTGGACGGCGCACTCTCTTATGCCGCTCTGGTCTGTATCAGCGATACCGATAAGGTGATCACCCTGACGCCCTTTGCCGCGACACTTCCCATACCCTATCAAGGCAGTATCTACTTCGTTTCCTCTATCTGTCGCGAAGAAGGAAGCGAAGCCCTTCTCGCTGTTGCGTCTGCCCTTACCGGTGTAGAGGCCGATTTCCTTGTGGAAGCCGAGAGATACAATATTTCTGCCGAATCTGCCGAAGCGTTTGCCGTCGATATGACCGAGCTTTTGAAGGGACGGTACGATGGATACGAGATCAAGCGTATTTCGGTTGTTCTGGATCGAGACGGCGTGGCGGACAGCAAATCCACGGCAGAACAATTTTTCAAGGTTGAATTGAATTAATGACAATAAAATTAGGAGAAGTATTATGAACAATTCCGAAAAAACAATGGACAAAATCGTCGCCCTTTGTAAGAACCGTGGATTCATTTTCCCCGGCTCCGAGGTGTACGGCGGTCTTGCAAACTCCTGGGACTACGGCCCCCTTGGCGTTGAGTTCAAGAATAACGTAAAGAAGGCCTGGTGGAAGAAATTCGTCCAGGAGAGCCGCTATAACGTAGGTCTTGACTCTGCTATCATTATGAATCCCGAGGCTTGGGTAGCTTCCGGTCACGTAGGCGGATTCTCCGATCCTCTGATGGACTGTAAGCAGTGTAAGGCTCGCCACAGAGCAGATAAGCTGATCGAGGAGTATGCTTTTGAGAACGGTACCGACGACAATCCCGCCGCTTGGTCCTTCGAGGAGATGAGCAACTTCATCAAGGAGAAGAACATTGGTTGTCCCACCTGTGGCGGTCACGAGTTCACCGACATCAAGAAGTTCAACCTGATGTTCAAGACCTTCATCGGCGTTACCGAGGATTCCTCCAATACCGTATACCTTCGTCCCGAGACGGCACAGGGTATTTTCGTAAACTTCCCCGCAATCGCCCGTACCACCAGAAAGAAGCTGCCCTTCGGCGTAGCGCAGATCGGTAAGTCCTTCCGTAACGAGATCACCCCCGGTAACTTTGTGTTCCGTACCCGTGAGTTCGAGCAGATGGAGCTTGAGTTCTTCTGCAAGCCCGGCACCGACCTTGAGTGGTTCAACTACTGGAAGGATTATTGCCACAAATGGCTGCTTGACCTTGGTATGAGAGACGAGAACCTTCGCCTTCGTGACCACGATCCCGAGGAACTTGCCTTCTACTCCAAGGCAACTACTGACTTCGAGTTCCTGTTCCCCTTCGGATGGGGCGAGCTTTGGGGCGTGGCCGACAGAACCGACTACGACCTTGGTCAGCACC
>JAZLBM010000250.1:0-3187 GCA_045613705.1 Eubacteriales bacterium
CCGCGACCTGCCGAAGCTCTATAATCAGTGGTGTAACGTCGTTCGTTGGGAAAAGACCACTCGTCCGTTCCTGCGCACCTCAGAGTTCCTCTGGCAGGAGGGTCATACCATGCACGCGACCGAGGAGGAGGCAAGAGAGGAAACGCTTCAGATGCTCCGCGTTTACGAGGAGTTCTATCTGAACGCGCTTGCGATCCCCGCGATCACGGGACAGAAGACCGAGAAGGAAAAGTTCGCGGGTGCTGAGGCGACCTACACCATCGAGCCTATGATGCACAACGGCGTAGCGCTTCAGGGTGGTACGACCCACTATTTCGGTGACGGCTTCGCCAAGGCCTTTGACATCTCCTTCACGGGCCGCGACAATAAGGTGTGCTATCCTCACCAGACCTCCTGGGGCGTTTCCACCCGTATGATCGGCGCCATCATTATGACCCACGGCGACGACAACGGTCTCATTCTGCCTCCCGCAATTGCCCCCATTCAGGTAGCTATTATCCCGATTGCACAGCATAAGGAGGGCGTTCTTGACAAGGCGGGTGAGCTTTACGACAGACTCAAGAAGGCAGGTCTTCGCGTCAAGCTTGACGACAGCGATCAGTCCACCGGATGGAAGTTCAGCCAGTACGAGATGAAGGGCGTTCCTATGCGCCTTGAGATCGGCCCCAAGGATATGGAGAACAACTCCTGCGTTCTTGTCAGCCGTGTAACCCGCGAGAAGAAGTTCGTATCTCTTGACAACCTTGAGGAAGAGGTAAATGCAATGCTTGCTCAGGTTTATGAGGAGCTTTGCGCACGCGCACGCGCGAACCGTGCGGAGAAGACCTTCGACGCGCACACCCATGAGGAATTCCTCAACATCGCCGAGAACAAGCCCGGCTTCATCCGCGCGATGTGGTGCGGCGAGACCGAGTGCGAGGAGAAGCTGAAGGAGGAGACCGGCGGCGTCAAGTCCCGTTGCATCCCCTTCGTAGAGGAGAAGCTCAGCGACGTTTGCGTATGCTGCGGCAAGCCTGCCCGTCATATGGTTGTCTGGGGCAGACAGTATTAATTGAAAAAATAAGAGTAAAGGAAGGGAAAAGGCATGAAGATCGTAAAGCGCTCGTTGCTTGACAGACTGAAATGCTTTGATCCCTTCCTTATGCTTTGCACCTGCGGACTGTCGCTGATCAGTCTGCTGGCATTGTGGGGAGGCAGAGGCGACTTTGGCTCCCGTGCTTTTTTGATGCAGATGGCGATGTCGGTGCTGGGCATCGGAATGGTGATTTTCATCGCCTCTCTTGACTACGAGCACATCGTCAACAAATACTATATCGTCGCGTTCCTCGGCTCCGTCTTTCTGATGGCGGTGACGCTGCTCTTCGGCTTCAGCGTAGGCGGCAACCGAAGCTGGCTGGAGCTGCCGGGCGGTCTTTCCGTCCAGCCCTCGGAGTTCGTCAAGGCGGCGTATATTATGACCTTTGCCAAGCATCTTTCCTTGGTGAAGGACAAGATCAATAAGCCGAAGACACTCCTTGGAATCGCCGTCCACGCGGGCATCATCATCGGTCTCGTGCTGATCTCCGGAGACCTTGGCGTGGCGCTGATGTACATCGGCATCACAGCGGTTATGCTTTACTGCGCAGGTCTTTCCGGTTGGTATTTCGCGGTGGTGATCATTCTTGTGGTGCTGGCCTTCCCATATCTTTGGGATATGCTGGAGCTCTATCAGCAGGAGCGAATTCTCGTGGCCTTCAATCCCGACATTGACCCCACGGGCAAGGGGCAGCAGTCCATCATCGGTCGAAAAGCCATCATCAACGGCGGTCTTTTTGGATGCGGTATTGAGGGTGGCTACTATTACACCACGCTTCCCGTTGCCGAGTCGGACTTTATGTACGCCACCCTTTGCGAAAAAATGGGCTTTGTGGGCGGCGCCTCGGTGCTGGCTCTGATGCTTCTTGCGGTGGTTCGTATTCTGATGATCGCGCGCCGCTCAAGACAGGAATACGGCAAGCTGATCTGTATCGGTGTTGCCGCTATGCTTGTGCTTCAGACTACGGTCAACGTGGGAATGTGTCTTGTGATGGTGCCCGTCATCGGTATCACCTTACCCTTTGTCAGCGCGGGCGGTTCCTCGGTGCTTGCCACCTATATCATTATCGGAATGGTGCACAGCGTGCGGTCGGGACGCTCAAAATTCTATCTGGATCGCGCGTAAAAACGAATATATGACCTCTCCCATTCATAAGATGAAGCAAGAATGAATGTGGGAGGTCAATTTATGTTTATTTGTTCCATGCGGGCAAGCACGCTGAAGTTTTTCGGCGTGGTATCGGTGGCGCTTGTGGCGCTTATTGTGCTGATTACCTTCGTTCCCGCTTACGATGCCGACGCCGCCGCTTACGAGTCGGTCAGCTATACCTATGAGAAGATCAAAAACGACGATGACGTGGAGGCTTTCCTCGCCCAGTTCGGCTGGCAGGTGGGCGCGCGCCCCGAGGAGGCGGTTGAGGTGACGATCCCTTCAGAGTTTGACAAGATCTTTGCGGCCTACAACGAGATCCAGAAGCAGCAGGGGCTCAACCTTTCGAATTACAAGCGCAAGACGGTGAAGCGTTATACCTACGTCATCGAGAACTATCCCGATTACGAGGGAAAGGTATACGCCAACGTCCTTGTGTACCGCGGAAAGGTCATCGGCGGTGACGTTTGCTCAGCAGACGTGGACGGGTTTATTCACGGATTTGAGGATCCCCATAAGAATTCGTAAGAAAAATCGGTAAGATTTCAAAAACCCCTTGACAAAGTGGTCGAAAATGGGTATAATATAGGTCGTTGCTCTGCAAATACATATGGGAGGTGCGCTATGACCTTTGACGTAAAACCGCTTTTGCGGGGAGAGGTCGGGCGGATCGCGGTGGATTGCAGCTTCTCGGTGGAACCGATTACGGGCGTCAGCTTTGAGAGTGACGCGCACGCAGTTGGTGAGATTACCGATAACGGCGGTTATATGCGCCTTCGTCTGCATCTGTCGGTGCCTTATACGGCGGCCTGTGACAGATGTCTGGATGAGGTTCGCGGCGTGTTCGACGCGGATTTTGAGCGCACGGTGGTAACCCGCGGCTCGCTTACCGAGGAGCAGTTGGAGGAGAACTTCGATGAATACGCAGTTCTTGATGCCGACGGCATGCTTGACGTAGACCGT
>JAZLBM010000251.1:0-12025 GCA_045613705.1 Eubacteriales bacterium
TGCTTGGTTCCCCACCTGACATGGTTCACAGCTCCCGATTGCGCAAGACCCATCCGTCAACACAACGAAATGCGCCACAGACCGCAAGCGATTCACCCTCAAAAAGGGAATGAACCCCTGCTATAGCGGATTTCAGGTACAAGGCACCGCTAATTCCCCGGCTGGTATGGCCTTATTTCACAGCTTGTTGATAAGCTTTTTTACTTACCATAATATTATAACAGATTTTCCTCTCTTTTGCAAGTGTTTTCGGGAATTTTTTATTGACCGCATCGGCAAGGATCTCATATGCTGATATTGAGTCTTTGTTAGGAGGTCAATATGAATAACGATATACCGCAATATTCCGACGTCGGCTACACGGGTACGGGCTATCTCGTCGTCCGCGCCACCACAGCATCCGAGGCTCTTCCCCTTGAGGGCGCGGTGGTTTCCGTATACGGCGACGTGGAAGGCTTTTCTTCCCTTATCGTCCGTCTGCAAACGGGAACGGACGGTCTCACGCCAAAGATCGCCCTTCTGGCGCCGCCACGGATACTTTCCGAATCCCCCGGCAGCGGGAATCGCGCTTTTGCTACCTACAACGTTTCGGTGAGAATGAACGGCTTTGCGCCGCTGTCGCTTCGAAGCGTTCCCATCTTTGACGGCATCACCTCGGTTCAGCCCGCCGATCTGATCCCTCTTGCGGAAAACGGATACCCAAACGGCTTTCAGCCCTACGGCACGTCCATAGGCGAGTAAGAAAGGAGCCGACGATGCCACAGATCCCTTACATTCCCGAAACCATTACCGTCCATCTGGGGCGCCCCGAGGAGAACGCCGAGAACGTGACGGTACCCTTTCTCGACTATATTGCAAACGTCGCGTCCAGCGAAATTTATCCGTCCTGGCCCGATAGCGCGCTCCGCGCCAACATTTACGCACAGATCTCTTTTGCGCTCAACCGCATCTATACCGAATATTACCGCGCGCGCGGATACGATTTTGATATCACCAACTCCACCTCCATCGATCAGTCCTTCGTATACGGACGGGATATCTTTGAAAATATCAATCAGATCGTCTCGGAGGTGTTTACCGATTATATTCGCCGTGAGGGGGCAGTCGAGCCGCTTTTTGCCCAATATTGTGACGGCGTTCGCGTGAAATGTAACGGTCTCTCTCAATGGGGCTCGGTGGAGCTTGCCCGAGACGGCTTTGTGCCCTACGATATTCTTACCTATTATTACGGGAACAACATCGAGCTTGTGACCGATGCGCTCGTTATGGGTATCACCGCTTCCCTTCCCGAACGCCCCCTGTCCATCGGTAGCGCGGGAAGCGACGTGCGGCAGATCCAGGTTCGTCTCAATCGCATTGCGCAAAATTACCCTTCGATTCCAAAGATCGCGGTGGCTGACGGGCTCTTTTCCTTTGACACCGACGCGGCGGTTCGCGCCTTCCAGGGCATCTTCGGTCTTACCGAGGACGGCATTGTTGGGCGCGCCACCTGGTACAAGATCCAGTTGATCTACAACAGCGTCAAAAAGCTGAACGAGCTGAATTCCGAGGGTATTTCCCCCGAGGATATCACCGACGTTTATTACGCCTTCCCTGCCTTTGGAGACGTGGGTGCCGGTGTGCGCAACCTGCAATATTATCTTGACTATCTCTCCCGATTTTATGCAACCATTCCCTCTGTGGATATGGACGGCATATTCGGTGAGAACACGAAAAACGCGGTGGTGTCTCTTCAGCGAACCTTCGGACTTCCCGAAACCGGGGTGGTAGATGCCGACACGTGGTATACCATGCTTGACGCCTACTACGGCATTCTCGACCGCCTTGCGGGACAATTCAACGAAGGCGACGTGATCCCCTTTCCCGGTGTGATCCTTCGCATCGGTGCTGAATCCGACGTGGTGGCTCTGATGCAACGCTATTTGAACACTATTGCGGAAAGTTACCCTGAGATCCCTACCGTCAATCCCACAGGCTACTTCGGCAATATGACCGAGCGGGCGGTAATTGCCTTTCAAGGGCTCTTCGGTCTGCCGCAAAACGGAATCGTTCACGCCGCCACCTGGGAGGAAATCATGAGCGTTTACAGCAATGTCACCAACGAGACCGCAGGCGGCGGACAGTATCCCGGCTTCGCTCTCGGCTCATAAAACGGAAAAGGAGATGACCATGACACCAACGCCCCCTTTTGAACGCGCCGCCATTCGCAATCTGCAACGGTATTTGCGGCAGTTATCCTTCTTTGATCCCGATATTCCTCCGCTTCCTTTGAGCGGACTTTGGGATCCGGATACGCGAGCCGCCCTCATAGCTTTTCAGCAAAAAAACGGGCTTGCACCGACGGGTGTAGCCGACGAAAAAGCCTGGAATCTTCTCTATGATCGGTATCTCGCCTCGATCGAGGAGAAATCGCCGCCTCTGCGTATGCCCATCTACCCTCGCCTGCCTGAGCGCGAGTCCCTGCGTCTTGGCGACGTGGGCTTTCCCGTCACCGCGGTGCAGTATATGTTAGACGAGCTGACCTTGGAATACGAGGGACTTGAGGGCGTTCCGCAAAACGGCATTTACGGTCCCGAAACGGCGCAAGCCGTCAAAGAATTTCAGCGGCGCAACCTTCTCCCCGAAACCGGCGAGGTAGACAAGAAAACCTGGGACGCCCTTGTGCGCTCCTATGAGATCGTGGCCGCCGACACCCAACAATAACCCGCGTATACTCGCAAAAAACAACGATTTTGCAAGCAATTCCCTTCTTTTTTTGACGTAACCGCCTCAAAACGGCTACGTCAATATTTTTTTGCCCTTGTTTGACTTTGACTTTCTTTGACTTTCGTTGTATAATGATTTCAGAAAGTCAAAGAAGGTCAAAAACGACCGTGAAAGGAAATCATTATGCTGGCAGATACCATTGCAAAATTGATAGAAGAAATGCTTGAGGAATCGGGGGGCGCGCTTGAGCTCCAACGAAATGAGATGGCTATGCGACTCGGTTGCGTGCCTAGTCAGATCAGCTATGTCATCACCTCCCGTTTTACGCCCGAGCGCGGTTATATGATCGAATCCCGTCGCGGCGGTGGCGGTTGCATCCGTATCGTCAAAAAGCAGATGCAGAGAAACGAATATCTGATGCATTTTTTCTATGCCATCGGGCAAACCATCAGTGAGCGAGAAGCCGCCGCCTATCTGCAAAATCTTCTTGGCAATCTTCTTGTCACGGAGAAGGAAGCCAAGCTCATCGCCGCCGCCACGTCCGATTCGGCGTTGGCGCATCTTCCTCAGCCTGCGCGCGATCACACGAGAGCGCAGGTATTCCGTCACGTGATCCTTTCGATTATGAACTAAAAGGAGGCACCTTATGCTCTGCGAAAATTGCAAGAAAAAAGAAGCGACCGTATTTTACGAAGAAATGATAAACGGCCAAAAGCGCTCCGCCTCTTTGTGTAGCGCCTGCGCGGCGGAGGCCGAGAAAGCGGGAGCCCTCGGCGGCTTTTCCCTGCCCACCTTCGGTGGCTTTGGCGATTCGCTTTTCGGTGGATTGTTCGGGCTTACCGAAACCCAGCCTCAACCGAAAAAGTCCTGCCCCGCGTGCGGTGCAACGATGAGTGTCCTAAAAAGCCAAGGCAAGGTGGGTTGCCCCACCTGCTACACAACCTTCAGCGAAGAGCTTCGCGGCACTATCCGCTCCATTCACGGAAACGTGAAGCACGTTGGGCGCGCCCCCTCCCGTTTCCGCGGCAATCGGGAAAAGACCGACCGACTGACATCGCTTAAGCAACAACTGAAGGATGCCGTCACCGCCGAAGACTTTGAGCGTGCCGCCTCGCTTCGGGACGAAATCCGCTCCCTTGAAGCCAATCCGTAAAGGAGGAAGAAATATGACCTGGTACAATATGTCGGGACGGGATCAAGATATCGTTCTGAGCTCCCGTATCCGCTTTGCACGAAATCTTGAAGGCTACGCCTTTGGCAACCGCCTCAGCGACTCGGCGGCGGAGGAGATCATTGATAAGGTGGGCGGTGTCCTCCTTGAAAACGGCTTCATCCGTGCTTCCCTCTCCTCCCCCATCGAGACCGCATCTTACGTAGAAAAGCACTATATCAGCCGAGAATTCGCGGAGAAGAATACACCTCACGCCCTTCTGATGAATGAGCCTTGCGGATATGCAGTGATGCTCTGCGAAGAGGATCATATGCGCTTACAATGCATTCTTCCGGGACTTGCCCTTGAGGAGGCTTATACCTCTCTTTGCAAGCTGGACGATCTTATGGACGAGAAATTTGCCATCGCTTACGACGATACCCTCGGCTATCTGACCCATTGCCCCACCAACCTCGGCACGGGTATGCGCGCCTCGGTTATGATGTTCCTGCCTGCCCTCACGATGTCGGGCAAGATCAGCGGACTTGCAGCTCAGCTCTCCAAGATCGGGCTTACGATGCGCGGACTCTACGGCGAAGGCACGGCGGCGCAGGGCTATATCTATCAGATCTCCAATCAGATCACCCTGGGCATGACCGAGGAGGATACCCTCAAAAAGCTTGCCGACGTCATCGCGCAGATCAAGGAAAACGAGCATTCGGTTCGCGCGCTGATCAATGAAGAGCGCAACCCCGATCTGATCGATCGTATCTGCCGTGCGGAAGGAACCCTGCGCCACGCCTTTTTGCTTTCCTCCTCCGAGTTTGTTTCTCTCTACGCCGACGTTCGCCTCGGTGTTGCCATCGGCGTCGTGAAGGAGATCGACTATAAGACTCTCGATTCCCTCTTCATTTCCGTTATGCCGGCAATGTTGATGCTCTCCGAATCCGCAGATGGCGAAAAAGCGCGAGATATTTTAAGAGCCCGGCGCATAAAAGAGGCTCTTGCCCGTTAAATATATAATGGGAATTTTTTCAAAGAAAAGAGTTGATATACATGGCATCTATCCGCTTTACACAAAAAGCACAAAACGTACTGAATAACGCTCTCGGCTATGCCAGAGAGCTGGGACACACCTACGTGGGCTCAGAGCACATTTTGCTGGGTCTTGTCAGTGAGGGCGACAGCATTGCCGCAGGGCTTCTTTCGGCACGGGGCGCCGATCCCGATAAGATCCGCGCGGCGGTAATCGAGATCGCAGGCGAGGGATCGCCCAGCAACGTCAGCGCCGCCGATATGACGCCCCGCACCAAGCACATCATTGAGGCCTCCTCTATGGAAGCCATTCAGCTTCGTCAGAATTATATCGGAACCGAGCATCTTCTGCTGGCGCTTCTGTCGCAACGCGACTGCGTCGGTGTCAAGATCCTTGAGGAGTGTGGCATTTCCATGACCGACGTGCGAAACGATATTTCCGCATACCTTAGCGGCGGCAACCGCGAAGGCGGCGCGTCAGCGGGCGAGCGAAAGGAATCCGCGAAGGATCCCAAGAGCAATACCCCTACCCTTTCTTCCCATGGACGCGACCTTACCGCCATTGCCAAGGAGGGCAAGATCGACCCTATCATCGGTCGCGACAATGAGACCGAGCGCGTGGTGCAGATCCTTTCTCGCAGAACCAAGAACAATCCCTGCCTCATCGGCGAGCCGGGCGTAGGTAAAACAGCGGTCGTTGAGGGGCTGGCGCAGCGCATTGTTGACGGCAACGTCCCCGAGACACTTCGGGACAAGCGCATTATTACCCTGGATATTCCCAGTATGATCGCCGGCGCCAAATACCGCGGCGAATTCGAAGAGCGAATGAAAAGCGTGATGGAGGAGGTCGCGAAGAACCCCGACATTATTCTGTTCATTGATGAGATCCACACCATTATCGGCGCCGGCGCGGCAGAGGGTGCGGTGGATGCGGCCAATATTATCAAGCCCGCCCTCGCACGCGGCGAGATGCAGGTCATCGGCGCCACCACCATCGCCGAATACCGCAAGCACATTGAAAAGGACGCCGCTCTTGAACGCCGTTTCCAGTCGGTTATGGTGGGCGAGCCCTCCCCCGAGGAGGCGGTCAAGATCCTTATGGGTCTCCGTGACAAGTACGAAGCGCACCACAAGGTCAAGATCACCGATGAGGCTATCACCGCCGCGGTTGAGCTTTCCCGTCGCTATATTGCTGACCGTTTTTTACCCGATAAGGCCATTGACCTTATTGACGAGGCGGCATCCCGTATCCGCATCTCGGCTCACACCTCCCCGCCCGATCTTCGGGATCTGGAGGAGCGAATCAAAGCGGCTTCCGCGGAAAAGGAGCAAGCCATTAACGCGCAGAATTTTGAGCTTGCGGCAAAGCTTCGTGATGAAGAAAAATCGCTGAAGGACGAATATACCAAATCCAAAACCGATTGGGAAAACGGAAAAGACAAAGAAGGACTTTGTGTGGGCGAGAACGAAATTGCCGATGTGGTAACCCAATGGACGGGAATTCCCGTCAGCAAGCTGCTTGAAGCCGAAAGCGAGCGCCTTCTTCACCTTGAGGGATCCCTCAAGGCCCGTGTGATCGGTCAGGATAGCGCCGTCGAGGCAGTCTCCCGTGCCATTCGCCGCGGCAGAATGGGTCTTAAGGATCCCCGTCGCCCCATCGGCTCCTTCATTTTCCTTGGCCCCACGGGCGTTGGAAAAACCGAGCTTACCAAGGCCTTGGCCGGCATTATGTTCGGCAACGAAAATGCTATGATCCGCTTGGATATGTCGGAATATATGGAGAAGCACAGTGTTTCCAAGCTGATCGGTTCCCCTCCCGGCTACGTGGGCTTTGAGGAAGGCGGTCAGCTCACCGAAAAGATCCGCCGCCATCCCTATTCCGTGGTACTGTTCGACGAGATCGAGAAGGCGCATCCCGACGTGTTCAACATTATGTTGCAGGTGCTTGAGGACGGCATTCTTACCGATTCTCAAGGCAGACGGGTGGACTTCAAAAACACCGTTATCATTATGACCTCCAACGTAGGCGCTTCGGTGATGTCGCAAGGACGCTCTCTCGGTTTTTCCGAGGCGGCCGACTCCTCAAATGATAAAAAAGCATCCGACGCCCGTGTAATGGGGGCGCTCAAGCAGACCTTCCGCCCCGAATTTATCAATCGAATTGATGACATCATCATCTTCAATAAGCTGACCGAGGAAAATATCGAACAGATCGCATCGCTTATGCTGGGCGAGGTAG
The DNA here is from genome assembly GCA_045613705.1 of Eubacteriales bacterium. Classification (GTDB taxonomy): domain Bacteria; phylum Bacillota; class Clostridia; order Oscillospirales; family CAG-272; genus RGIG8775. The sequence goes on from JAZLBM010000251.1 coordinate 7,131, forward strand.
CAAAGCGCATCTCAGACCTCGGCATCACAGTTGAGTTTGATACTTCCGTTGTGAAGCTGGTAAGCCACGAAGGCTTTGACGAGGTATACGGTGCCCGTCCCCTTCGACGTGCCATCGTTCGTATGATCGAGGATGCCTTCTCTACCGAGATGCTGGAAGGACGGATCAAGGGCGGCGATACCGTGCGCGCCATTGCCGAGGAAGGGGCGGTTCGCTTCCTTGTCGAATAACAAAAAAAGAGACAGATTTTTCTGTCTCTTTTATTTTTCGCCGAGAAGCGGGTTGACATTGGTGCTGTCACCGTCCCCCGAAAGATCCACAGGCTCGCCCAAATAGGTAGGCTCGGGCTTGATCCGCACGAACACAAAATCCTTGACACGCGCCACAAGCTCTCTTGCCTCGCGAACCGATTGTGTTCTATAGGGTCTCAGATCGGCAGACACGCCGTAGGCATCCATACCAAGCTCCCTCGCCACGTAAATTGCCCGATACAAATGATATTTCTGCGTTACGATCAGCACCTTCTCTACGCCGTAAAGCTCCTTCGCGCGCCACATACTCTCATAGGTGGAAAGCCCCGCGTGATCCAGGAATATGACGTTTCCCGGGACGCCCGCTTCCATAGCGTGGCGCTTCATAACGCTTACCTCATCGTAATCATGCTGCATATGATCGCCGCTCATCAAAAGGCGATCGGAAGCGCCCGCAAAATACAGTTCTATACCGATTTCAAGTCGATCCTCAAGCATATGGCTGGGCGTTCCGTCGGCCCAAACGCCCGCGCCCAAAATCAGAATACAGTCAAATTCTTCGTCGATAATCGCATTATCCACATCCACAATTCGATCCTTCGCGGCGTTCCACACAAGAAGGTTCACCGCCAATATAAAAAGGAGGATCGCGGCACACACCACGGCAACCGTACGAACGATCCCCAAAATCACTTTCTTTCGATCCATATGGCACTTCCTCCTTCTTCATATGTATACTACTATTATACCCATCACTATGCCTACTGTCAACCAAAGATCACAAAAAAATCGGGGTGTCATTCGACACCCCGATTGGGATTTTAGTTGTAGGAAGGAATTACGGAGAACAGAACCTTATTGGTTACGTCCATACCGTTCTCATACTCGGACTTATTACCGATGCTGATGTTCTTCCAGTTTGCTTCGGTACCCTTGAAATTGATGGTCTCGATAGCATCACATCCGTAGAACGCCCACTTGCCGATGGAGGTTACGTTCTTCTGAAGAGATACGCTCACAAGGTGATCGCAGTAGAAGAATGCGTCCTCGGGAATTGCGGTAAGGCCGCTGCCGATAGTCAGAGTCTCTACGTTGTAGCACGCCATGAACGCGCCTACGCCAAGAGTCTTCAGAGAATCGGGAAGAGCGATCTTATCGACGCTGATACAGTACATAAATGCCTGCTCACCGATGGAAGTGATTGCACCGAACTTGATCTCGTCGATAGCAACGCAACGGTAGAATGCCTGGTTACCAACGGAAGTAGCGGAGGAAATATCAAGTCCCTCAAGTGCACGGCACTCGAAGAATGCCATATCACCGATGGTGGTAGCCTTGGAAAGGTCGAAGGTCTTAAGACCTGCAACGCCGCTGAACGCTTCTGCGCCAACAGCCTTGATGGTTCCCTTTACGGTAACCTTGGCAAGAGCCTTACAGCCGCTGAAGGTGCCATCCTTGATCTCGGAGATGGATGCGGGCAGCTCGATTTCGGTGAGGGCGGTACAGCCCTTGAATGCGGAAGTGCCGATGGTAGCAACCTTCGCAGGAATGTTGATGCTGGTAAGCGCTACACAACCGGAGAACGCTTCGCTACCGATCTCGGTAACGCCTGCGCCAAGCTCAACAGTGGTAAGATTGGTGCAATCCTTAAATGCGCTGGCCTCGATCTTGGCAAGGCTATCACCAACTACGAGGGTCTCGATACCGGTACAACCGGTGATCGCGTTCTTACCGAGGTTGGTAACCTTATCACCAATGGTAAAGCTCTTCAGTCCTACACAGTTGTAGAATGCACAGTCACCGATAGAGGTCACGGTGTCGGGAGTATCGAATGCTGCAAGCGCTGCGCACTCGTTGAACGCGTAGTTACCGATAGTCTCAAGTCCTGCGTTAGCCTTAACGTTTGTAAGTGCAAAACACTTGTCAAACGCATTGTCGCCGATGGTCTTAAGAGATGCGGGAAGCTCAATAGACTTCAGTGCACTGCCTGTAAATGCAGCAGTACCGATCTCAACAAGACCCGCGGAAAGCTCGATGGTCTCGAGAGCAGCACAGTTCTCAAATGCGTTTGCGCCGATCTCGGTAACACTACCGGGCATCTTAACGGAGGTAAGCACACCACAGTTATAGAATGCATTATCGCCGATGGTGGTTACGGTAGCAGGAATTACAACTTCCTTCATAACGTCGTTTACACGGCAACCGCCACCGTAAACGACCTTGTATGCTTCAACAAGCTTCTCCGCGGTAAACTCGGGAACGTAGGTGGCAATGTAGCCGGAGATGGTATTTCTCTCGCCTTCCTTACCGTTGAACACGTAAACGTCAAGTCCGCCGTCAAGCTTCTGCTTGTTGTAGTACAGCATAGTCTTGTTGTAGGACCAGGAGTCAGCAGCCTTCAGGGGATTCAGAACCTGCTCCTCGAAAGCAGCAGCTTCCATCATCTTGGGTGCGATCAGCTCTGCGCTGACAAGACCGAATGCCCAGTCACCGATACCCGTAACGGTATCGCCCTTGGGACTCTTCTCGGGAATCTCAACGGTAAATGCACCTGCATATCCGCCGATTCCGCTTACGTAACAGGTGCCGTCACCGTTACTGGTAAACTCCAGATCACCCGTAACAACGGAAACGTCGCCATTGCCACCCTGGGTCTCATCGGGAGTATCACCACAACTTACAAGGCTCAGCGCCATCAGAAGTGCAAAAGCCAAAACAATCAGTCTTTTGATTTTCATTTTTTCCTCCGTTAGAAAACAAAAAATACTTTTTTTCATTATAAACGAATTCCCGGAATTTGTCAAGCATTTCCCATCATATCGCCGTTATTTTTTCCGTCGATTTTTTCATTTTTGGCAAGTTGCACAAATCCCGTCTTGTGTTTTTGTATCCTTGCGCTACTCATTTCTTCTGCTGCATACACCAGATCTTCATAACGATCCTGTGATGGAGCAATTTGGTAAGCAAAACCTGGGCACGGATAGAGAATCCGCACACCGAAACGTCCTTGCCGCGGCGCATATCGCGAAGTGCTCTCGCAACCACCTCGTCCGCGTCAAAATAGCGGTTGAAATAGGTGATGGTATCGTCGGTTGCCGCACGGTCGAAGAACTCGGTTCTCACCCATCCGGGACACACGGCAAGCACACGGATGCCGCGCTTTTTCAGCTCCACGTTGAGGGAACGGGAGAAGCTGAGAACAAAGGCCTTGGTCGCTGCGTACACGTTGATATACGGAACGGGCTGGAAGGACGAAAGCGAGTCGATCTGATAGATCTGTCCGCCCTCCTTCATGTAAGGAAGCGTGAGATAAGTCATTGCCACAAGGGCCTTGTCGTTGAGGTCGATCATAGACAACTGATCCTCAAGCGTAATATCCTCAAAGGCACCGAATCTGCCAAAGCCGCTTCCGTTAACAAGAATAGCGACCTCGGGCTTTTCCGCCGCAAGAAGCGCGGCATATTCATCGTAGCTTTCCTTGGCGGAAAGGTCAAGACAAACGGGACGAACGGGCGCCTTTACCTCGTCGGCAAGGGACAGAAGACGATCCTTTCGTCTTGCGATCACCCAGATCTCGTCAAAGGTATTCGCGGCGTCAAGCTGCTTTACGAATTCCCTTCCCATTCCGGAGGAAGCACCGGTAATTACTGCAATTCTCATAGCCGTATCTCCTTACAGAATGATGTGAACGGGAAGTCCGTCGCGGAAGGCGGGATTGCGCTCGCCTGCGATCAAGGGCAGCAGATATCTGCAACACTCGTCCGTTACGTGATTTCCGCGAGCATTGATAAATTCGTCGCCCACCCACTTGGTCTTATTAGCGATCTCGGAAACGTCGCTGTGACCGATTGCAAAGGTATAAGGCGCATCCGACGTACGAAGAATGGTCATCATGCATCTGCTGACGCCCTCTGCCGCCGCCTTGACCGCCGCCTTACCAACGGCAACCGACTCGCAAAGATCGGTATCCGAGGCAAGATGGGCCGCACAACGCTGGGGAAGATTCAGCTCAACCGAGCGAACCTTGCATCCGATTTCAGCTTTCACAGTCAGTTCAAGTGCCTTACCGGTACCCGAAAGGTACTTGTGACCGAAAATATCCACGGCACCGCTCTGGGTTCCCTCGCCTACGTAACGTCCGTCGGCAAAGCGAAGACCCTCGGAAACGGCAACTACCACGTTAGGCTTCTTGGCAAGCTCGGCGCGGACGTCCTCAAGGAATTCCTCCATACTGAAGCTGCGCTCGGGAAGATATACGAGGTCGGGTTCAACGCCGTCCACCACGCGTCCGATAGCAGAGGAAGCGGTAAGCCAACCCGCATCGCGTCCCATAATTTCCACCACGGTAACCGCCTTGGTGGTGTATACGGCACAGTCGCGAATAATCTCGCGAACGGTTGTAGCAATGTACTTTGCCGCAGAGCCGAAGCCGGGGGTATGGTCTGTGCCTACAAGGTCGTTATCAATGGTCTTGGGCACGCCGATCACGCGCATTTCATAGTCACACGCCTTCGTATAGGCGGACAGCTTGGCAACGGTATCCATAGAATCGTTGCCGCCGATGTAGAAGAAATAACGAATGTCGTATTTCTTGAAAATGCCGATCAGATCCTCAAAAAACGCGGGATCCTCCTCGGGCTTGGG
>JAZLBM010000252.1:0-2086 GCA_045613705.1 Eubacteriales bacterium
TATTGAGATCATCGAGAAGCACCACAACCGCAAGCTGGACGCGCCCAGCGGAACGGCTCTGCTTCTTGCCAACGCCATCAAGTCGGTTCGCCGCTCCCTTCAGTTCGTATACGGCCGAAGCGGAAACGCCAAGCGCACCGAAAACGAGATCGGCATCCACGCCGTTCGTATGGGCAACATCGTGGGTGAGCACGAGGTTATCGTGGGCACCGACACCCAGACCATTACCCTCAAGCACGAGGCGCACAACCGTTCCCTCTTCGCCGAGGGCGCTATCGCCGCCGCCGAGTATCTGGTCAAATGCCCTGCCGGTCTTTATGATATGAATCGTATGATTACAGGAGAATAAAGTATGCTCTCTGCACTTTCTACAAGAAAGGATCCCTCTACCCTTTGCCGAAATCTTTCGGTGAACGGCGAAGGACATCTTACCTTCGCGGGTGTTGACACCGTAGCGATGGCACAAAAATACGGAACGCCTCTTTACCTTATGGACGAGGAGCGCATCCGCGAGCGTTGCCGCACCTACCTTGACACGATGAGATCCGCCTTTGGTGACAATGCTATGGCGCTTTACGCCAGCAAGGCCGCTTCCTTCCGCGCTATCTACCGCATTATGAAGGAAGAGGGTATGGGCGTTGACGTGGTCTCATCGGGCGAGATCTATACCGCGGTTTCCACAGGCTTCCCCATGGAGAAGGCCTATTTCCACAGCAACAACAAAACCGACGCGGACATTTCTTATGCTATTGACAACGGCATCGGCTATTTCGTGGTGGACAACCGCGAGGAGCTGGACGCCATTCAGCGCATTGCCGCAGGAAAAGGCATCTGCCAGAAGGTGCTTCTGCGCCTTACCCCCGGCATTGACCCTCACACCTACGAGGCGGTAGCCACGGGCAAGGTGGATTCCAAATTCGGCTCGGCCATTGAAACGGGGCAGGCCGAGGAAATGGCACTGTACGCCTCCTCCCTCTCCCACCTTGACCTTGCCGGCTTCCATTGCCACATCGGCTCTCAGGTCTTTGACTCCGAGGTGTTCCTCGACGGTTCGCGCATTATGCTGGACTTTGTGACACATATGAAAAAGACCCACGGCATCATAACCCGTGAGCTTGACCTTGGCGGCGGTTACGGTGTTCGCTATCTTGACACCGACCCCGTGATCGACATTGCGGCCAATATCCGTGAGGTTGCGGATTTTGTAAAGGATTATTGCAAGACCCTCGGCATCGACGTGCCCGCCATCCGTATGGAGCCGGGACGAAGCATCGTGGCCGACGCGGGCTTGACCCTCTATTCGGTGGGTACCGTCAAGCGCATTCCCGGCTACAAGAACTACGTTTCGGTAGACGGCGGTATGACCGACAACCCCCGATACGCCCTCTATCGCTCCCCCTACACCGTGGTGCTGGCCAACCGTATGAATGCGGATGCCCCCGATTTCACCTGCTCGGTGGTGGGACGTTGCTGTGAGAGCGGCGACATTCTGCAGGAAAACGTTTCCCTGCCTTCCGACGTGACCCGCGACGATCTGGTTGCGGTGCTGACAACGGGCGCATACAACTACGCCATGTCCTCCAACTACAACCGTATCCCCCGCCTTCCCGTGGTAATGCTTGCGGACGGCGCGGACAAGCTTGTAGTCAAGCGCGAGACCTTTGAGGATATTTGCAGAAACGATATATGATACTAAAAAGAGGCTGAATAAATCAGCCTCTTACTTTTTCATCCTGCAATATGTAATTGTGAAATTGATGTTTATCGGTCGCGCTATGAACACGCCGAACCAAGGCTTCTCCAAGATGGAGAAGCTCCCGCGGAGCGGGTGATGAGGGTGCGGAATCTGATATTACATCAATTGGCGCACACTCATCCGTCGCGTTCCGCGACACCTTCCCTATCTTAGGGAAGGCTTCCGCTCGCCATTTTGTTCGTGCTAACCCACCGACAAATCAAAATTTGAACAATATAATCACCACAAAAAAGGAGCTGAACAAGTCAGCTCCTTCTTTTATTTGCCCAGATCCTTCAGATCGTAAGGCGTGGACTGGTATACGAAATAATTCAGCCAGTTGATGAACAC
>JAZLBM010000253.1:0-1581 GCA_045613705.1 Eubacteriales bacterium
GACAAAGCCTTTTGCGCCTTGGTATGGCAAGCGTTTGTCACTTGTACCGCAGGCTCCTTCCGCCTCGCATTCGCTCGGCACCTCCCTCTCGGAGGGAGGCTATTCGCTCGCCATGAACAGACCGACAAACATCAATTTATAACTCTGCACTCTTCACTCTGCATTCTGCACTTCGCGCGCCTGCGCGACAAACATCAATTTCCCCAACAAAAAAGCACCCCTTGGGGTGCTTTTTCTTTATGCTTATGATTCGAGCTTCTTCAAAAAATCCAGGATGATCTTGCCGAGGATGCCGTCGCCGTTCTCGTCGCGCTTCTGCACGTATTCGCAATGCTTGCCGTGCTGCTCCTGCAAAAAGACCTTCTCGACGTGACCGAAATGGGCGAGCGTCCGCACCGCAAGCATCGTCTGCTCGTAGCGCCCTGCCATATCGTTGTCTGACACGATAAACAGCATCGGCGGATAGGACGGACGCGTGCCAATGAAATACAGCGGCGCCGTTTCGTCCACGATGACCCGTCGGCTATCCTTGCCCAGCTCCTTCAGCACGCGGAAATGGGAGGTGGGCTGACCCGCGTCGTGGATGAAGGCGTCGATATCGTCGGGCGTCATTCCCACAGCGGCAAGATAGCGCTCGTCAAAGCAGAGCATCATAGAAATGTAGCCGCCTGCACTGCTTCCACCCACGAAAAGGCGGCGGCAGGTGCCAAAGCGCCCGATATTGTCCTTCAAAAAGCGGATGGCCGCGGCAGAATCCTCGATAAAATCGGGAAATTTGGCATCGGGGTACATTCTATATTCCACCGACGCGGTAGCAACGCCCGCCCTTGCCAGGGTCTGGGCAAACGCCTCTGCCGCCTTTCGGCTTCCCGAGGTCAGTCCGCCGCCGTGAAGATACACGAAGAGGTCGAAGGTGTCGCTCTCCGGCAGGTGCAGATCCACGTACAGATCTTCTTTATATTCCAAGTCGTAATGGCTGATCATATCCACCCTCGCTTAGTCGATCACCGTGTAGCAAAGCATCTCGTAATGCAGGCGCGTGCCCACGTCGATGCCGGGCGGCAGCAGTGCCATGGCGATGAACAGATCCTCGCCCGATCCGTCTCCGTCGGCGCGGAGATAGGCGTATTCGCCCTCAATTTTCACAACGGTGTAATCCTTCGGCTCCATATGCGCTCCTTTTGCCTCGCGGCGTTGATTTCTTGCCCCCATTATATCACATCCCCCACCCTTTTTCAAGCCCTGCCGGTAAGGGGGGGTTCAAATTTTGATTTATCGGTGGGTCTTTTAAAGGCTTCTCCAAGATGGAGAAGCTGTCGCGGAACGCGACTGATGAGGATGCGAAGTCTTATGGAATGCGGAATAGGCGCACACTCATCCGTCGCCTGCGGCGCCACCTTCCCTATCTTAGGGAAGGCTTTAAAACACCGATAAACATCGATTTACAAACAATCCTCCCTCATTTACCTTATTTTCCGTCCCGCGAAGGCTGGGGCGGTTTTATTTTGGCACAAAATGGCACGGTTTGTCTCGGGGCGGCACGGTTTCAAAATCTACACTGTGAGTGTCGGCAGGAGGTGA
>JAZLBM010000254.1:0-5761 GCA_045613705.1 Eubacteriales bacterium
GGCACATTTAAAGCCTCCCTCCGAGAGGGAGGTGGCACACGGAGTGTGACGGAAGGAGCCTGCGGGACGAGCAATTAGCACTCGCCATATCAAGGCGCAAAAGATTTTGTTGCGCGGGCTCCCTCAGTCGCGTTCCGCGCCAGCTCCCTCCCGGAGGGAGCCTTACAGGGCGACTGCGAACATGCCGATAAATCAAAATTTGCAACCATCCTCGCCAATCATAAAAAGGGAGCATACGAGATGCTCCCTTTTGGGTTTTATCGGATATAGGTTTTCAGAAGATAGGGCATAATGTGCTCGGTGTTGCGGCAGGCGATGGCGTCGGCCTCTGCCTTCACCGCCTCCTTGGCGTTTTCCATAGCGAGACCCAGACCCGCCGCGCGGATCATAGAAAGGTCGTTGGTGCTGTCACCCATGGCGATGGTGTCTTCACGCGCCACGCCCAGATGCTCCGCAAGACGAAGAAGGGCGTTTCCCTTGCCCGCACGGGGCGAAAAAACCTCAATGTTGTAGGACGCGGTCGCCGCTACCATCAATCCCGCCTCCTCAAAGCGTTTTGCCGCCTCCTCCAGATCCTTTCGGGTGTGGAAGAAGGTGCAGATCATCTCCACCTCGTCGGCCTCGCGGCAGAATTCGGCAAAGTTCTCTTTCGGAATATTGGTCAACTCAAAATGGATGCGGAAATACTCGTTGACGTTGTGATAGTCCATGGTCGTCCGATCAAAGCGGTCGGCATCGAGATAAGAATTGCCGTGATAGTGCACCGTGGGAAAGCACTCGTAGTCGGCAAGAATGTCAAGCACGGTACGAAGCTCCTCTCGGTTCATCGCAAGAGATATATGGGTGCCGGTCTCCTTGTCGTAGATATCGGCACCGTCCGAGCAGATCACGAAGCGCACGCCGGGCAGATTTTTGACCTCGTCGGACATCTCCCCAAGGCTTCTGCCCGAGTTGGGCACGAACACGCCGCCCATATCGGTATATTGCTTGATGGCGCGGCGGTTCTCCTCGCTGACCTGCATCTTGTCGTCAAGAAGCGTGCCATCCAGATCACTGGATATAATTTTGTAGTTCATAAGGCCTCCAAAGAAAAATTCCTTTTCAGTATACCCCTTTTTTAGCCTTTTGTCAACAAAAATCCGTTCCGGGTCTTATATTTCAAATTTTGATTTATCGGTGTGTTCGATTTGCGCACAAACCCGTAGGGCGGGGGCTTGCTCCCGCCGTAACAACCGATAAACCGCACGTTTTCGGCGGCACCAAGGCACCGCCCTACAAGGGTACGGTTCGCGCCATTTTGTTCGTGCGAACCCACCGACAAACATCAATTTCTCAACCAACAAAAAACGCCCGACGGGAACCCGTCGGGCGTAATATCTTAAAAATTATACGAGATTATCGTTATCCTCTGCGGTAGTATAGGTCAGAACGTCGTCTGCCTCAACGTCGCGGCCAAGCTCTGCGTTCATCTTGGCAAGGGTCTTCTTGTCAAGGTTGTAGACAAGTCCAAGACCGATAAACTGCATGATCGCAGATGCAAGGAACAGAATCGCAACAAGGGTACGAAGCTCAACTGCAAAATCCCAGGAAAGCTTGGTAACGTCGATATACTCTGCACCGGTCACGGGGTCGATGGCGTTGTTTACGTAACCCATACCCTGCATGATCAGAAGCGCAACAGCGGGACCTACGCCCTGCGCCAGCTTACGGAAGAAGGAGTGAAGCGAGTAAACCACACCCTCCTCGCGCTTACCGGTCTTCCACTCGTTGTAGTCGATGGCATCGCCCATCATTGCCCAGGATACCGTAGAGTAGATACCAAGACCAAGGCTGTATACCAGCTGGCAGATCACGTAAAGAAGAAGGTCAAGCGAGGTGTTGTCGGGCGTAATAATGAAGAGACCCAGACCACCGATGATGGAGCAAATAGCACCAACAACGGAAAGCTCCTTCTTACCATACTTAACAACCATCTTACGAGCAAGAGGCGTGAAGAAGATGATGGGAATCATCGCAAAGAGCTGAACGATACCGGAAATCTCGGTGTTCTTGAAGTAGATCTGGAAGGTAACCGAAACGGCGGTTGCGGCACCCTGCATACCGATGAACATACCCATAGCAGCAAGGGTTGCGCCTACTGCGGGACGGTTCTTGATGAAGTTGCCGAGTGCTTCCCAGATGTTGAACTTGGGCTGATCCTCGTTCACCTTGGTGTCAACGTCAACGCGGATCTCTGTGTTCTTGATCATGAACTGGAAGCAGATGAATCCGAGAACGCCCATAACCAGAGCGGCTACGAATACCATGTTGCCGTTCAGGGACTCGTCCTCGTTGTAGATCAGGAAGGGCAGAATTACCATGGGAAGCATATTACCAACCATGGAACCGAGGGAACGCCAAGCGGAAAGCGATGCACGGTCTGCCGCCTCGTTAGAGATCAGAGAAAGCAGAGAGCCGTAGGGAACGTTGGCAATGGTGTAGAAGGCATCCCAAACCACGTAACCGGCGATGAAGATAATGAACTTCGCCCAGACGGGAGCCGCGGGGAACGGCAGGAAGTAGCACGCACCGCCCACGATAAGACCGATAGAGCCGATCCAGATGTACTGAAGGAACTTGTTTCTCTTGTACTTACGCTTATCGGCGTCGATCATAGAACCGATCAGCGGGTCGTTGATAGCATCCCAAACCTGAACGATGATCAGAAGAAGGGAGTACCACGCGCTCATACCCATAACCTGGGTCCAGAACAGTGCCATGGTGCCTTTGAGCGCAAAGCTCATGTTACAGCCAAGGTCGCCTGCGGCATAGGCAACGCTGTCTCTTATACCGAACTTGCGCTTGCCGTTTGCATCCAATTGCGGTTGCTTTTTCATAAGAAAACCTCTTTTCATGATTTTGGCCCGAATTTCAAAAAAGAGAAGCAATACCAAATCCCGTAAAAGGCGGGGTTTTTGTGCATTGCTTATACATTTTTATCGCATTCGGGGTCCTTTATTGATGAAATTGTATCACATTTCATATATGTTGTCAAGTTTATTCACAGAAAGGTTACATTTGATTTTTGAAGGCTGGGAAAGGAGGAAAATTTGGGTTTTTGGGATGGGCTAGAAGAAACAAAACGGCGTCGCACAAGCCCTCGCTTCACAAAAAAACAGCTATGCATTTTTCTTCAAATTTTGATTTAGCGGTGAGTCTTTTAAAGGCTTCTCCAAGATGGAGAAGCTGTCGCGGAACGCGACTGATGAGGGTGCGAAGGCTTATGGCACGCGGAACAGGCGCACACTCATCCGTCACCTTCGGTGACACCTTCCCTATCATAGGGAAGGCTTTAAAAGTTCAAACCCACCGATAAACACCAATTTTATCAATGATCTTGAAACCGTCACAGCGGCGTAAAAAAACGCTGCATTTATGCAGCGTTTTAGTCGATCTTCTTGGCGTATTTGAGCCATCCTGTGGGATCTTCCTCGCCCTCGCGGATAAAATACCACGGATGCGAATCTACGATGGGATATTCAATCCATTCCAAACGGATTCCGTAGGGTTTAACGGCTTCGCGTACTTCGCGGAATTTCCGTTTTCCTACGTATGGGTCAGCCTGTGGATTGATCCATACTCCGTCTACTGTGTGTTTCGCTGTTATGAGTCTTTTTACAACAAGCTCAACTAATTCTTTTATTTCTTCAGACTTATCATTCATAAAGGAGTCCTCCTTCAATCCTCCACAACCATCACGGCGATGCCGTCGGGGATGGCGGTGACGGTGGGGGTGTTGTTATTCAGCAATTTCTTGGCAGCAGACAATGCCTCGTCAATGGAATGGGCGGGGATCATATGCATGGCGCGAACCACGTCATCGGGAGCATCCGACACGTAGATCACCGAGGCGCGGGCAAGGATGCGCACCAGGATCTGCGCCTGCCATTGGTCGGGAACGGTGTGGTCGCGGTCACGGTCAAGAAAGACCTGCATCAGCTTTTTGTTATCGGGCTCGCCCGAGAGCTGGCGGTACAGCTCCTCGCCGCCGTGTCCGTCGTCGGACTTGGCAAGCATGATCACCACGCCGCCCTCCTTCACGGTGGCCTCTGCGGCGGTCATGCCCTTAACGGCCTGATAAATATTCTGATCCAGAGGATAGCCGCCGTTTGTGGAGATGACCACGTCCGCCCACTTGGGCGCCACGCGGCAAAGACCCGACAAAAAGTCACAGCCCTTCTTATGTGCCGCCTCCACGTCGCCCGCTACGGCGTAAATGGCCTTCTTTTCTTCGTCGATGACCACGTTCACGATATAGGAGAGCTTTGCTTTTTTGGCCGCCCAGATCATATCGGCGTGGATGGGATTGCCCTCAAGAATGCCCGTGCGGGACTTGGGATGGGCGATAAATGCCGAGCAATGGTTGGCAAGCACGGTGGCACGACCCGAAACGCCGGGAAGCACGCTCTTGCGACCGCCCGAGAAGCCTGCGAAAAAGTGGGGCTCGATAAAGCCCTCGGCTACCAAGAGATCGGCCTCGGCGGCAATTCGGTTGACGATCAGCTCACCTCCCGAAGGAAGGGTGCCGAGCTTCACCAGCATAGACTCGTCGGCGCAATCGTGAATGACGATCCTTTCGCGCGCCACAATATCCTCGCCGAATTTATGCACCAGCTCCTCGCGGGTGGTGTAGCGGTGGCAGCCCGTGGCGATGAGAATGGTCACGTCGGCGTCGGGATTGCCGCGGCGTATCTCCTCAAGCATAGGGGGAATAATGACTTTACTGGGCACGGGACGGGTATGATCACTCGCGATAATGACGATCTTATTCTTACCGCGAGCAAGCTCCGAAAGGCGCGGAGAACCGCAGGGCTCGGCCATAGCGCGGCGCACAAGGGTTTCGCCGTCTGCCTCGGCGCGGTATTCGTGAAGACCCGAGGCAAGCACGCCCAGAAGACGCTCGCCCGAAAAATCATAGGAAAGCTTTTCTTTTCCGTAGGGGAAGGAAACAATACTCATACCGACCTCCGTTATTGGTTGTTCCCCGTGAGGGGATCGAAAAAGGCGTGAAGCTCCGCAAGATAGAGCTCGGGATCCGTGAGGAAGCAAAGACCGTGCCCCGCGCCGGGGATGTTGACCATCCGCTTGTTGTCGGAGGCGCAGGCCTCGTAGTTTTCCACGCTCATATCATAAGGCACGAAATCGTCGGTGTCGCCGTGGAAGAAGATAATGGGCAGTCGGGTCTTTTTCACCGACTCGATGGGGGAACGGGTATCGGGGTCGAAGCCGCCGAAGAGCCGCGCGCCGAGGCGCGTGAAGGGATACAGAAGCTCCGCAGGCAGGCGCATATCGCGGATCACCTTCTTCACGATGGCACGGGTGGAGGTGTAGCCGCAATCGGCAAGAATTCCCACCACGTTCTCGGGGAGAGGGAGATCGGAGCAACCGAGCACCGTGGCGGCGCCCATAGAAATGCCCGTCAGCATCACCTTGGCGTCGGGGTCGATCTCACGGAGAATAAAATCCAGCCAGGCAAGGCAGTCGCGTCCCTCAAAAAGTCCGAAGGTGATCACGTGACCCTCGCTTGTGCCGCTTGCGCGGTGGTCGATGATAAAGGCGTTGTGTCCCATCAGAGCGCATCGCTCGATACCGCCCGACAGATCGCGTCTGCCGCTTCCGCGGTAGCCGTGAAGCATCAGCTCGATGGGCGCGCCCTTGGAAAATTCGTAGTATCTGCCGCGGAGGGTCAGTCCGTCAAAGGATTTTATCGACACCTCGCGAT
>JAZLBM010000255.1:0-3420 GCA_045613705.1 Eubacteriales bacterium
CGTCACATTAGCCCACCTACAAATCAAAATTTGAAGATAAATTGATGTTTATCGGGGAGTTGTGTCTATCCGCAAACGAACGAATTTGATCTAAACATTGTAGGGACAGGCGTCCTCGACTGTCCGCGACAAAGGATTTTGTAATTTCAAAATTTATAAAATCCTTTTGTAGAAGGTGTTTATGCACAGCCGCAAACAAAATCAATTTTCTTCGTTTTCGGACAGTCGAGGACGCCTGTCCCTACGGTTATGAGGGCACGATTTCGTTTCTGCTTGTCCATATCGAACCACCGACAAATCAAAATTTTAAATTGTCGATTTGTACGAAATGCGAAGGGAAAGCTATCTTTATATAGAGGAAAAAGTATGTTTTGCCTATTGACAAGGACGGTGAGAATATGGTAAAATAATCTCGAATGAAATAGCGGTTTCTGTGACTGACGGAAAAGGTGGTTTACCACGGGGGAACAGAAATCCGCGGAGCCCTCTCGCTCCGTTCGCCGACCGTCTGGGCACGCTTATCTCTTGTGACGAGATCAGTGCGCCTTTTTTTAATATTTACACGGATTTTTAATGGAGGAAACCTAAAATGACCAAGAAAAAAGTAGGTATTCTTATGGGCAGTGACAGCGATCTGCCTATCATTCGCAAGGCTGTCGACACCCTTGTAGCCCTCGACATTCCCTACGAGGTACACGTATATTCCGCGCACAGAACGCCCGCAGAGGCGGCTGATTTTGCGCGCAATGCGAGAGCAAACGGCTTTGGCGCCATTATCGCGGCGGCAGGTATGGCGGCTCATCTTGCAGGCGCTATTGCGGCGCAGACCACTCTGCCCGTTATCGGCATCCCTTGTAAATCTACCAATCTTGACGGCATGGACGCCCTTTTGTCTACCGTGCAGATGCCCTCGGGTATCCCTGTTGCTACGGTTGCTATTGACGGAGGCGTAAATGCCGCTTTGCTTTGTGCTGAAATCTTTGCTCTGTCCGACGACGAGCTTGCGGCAAAGCTTGACGCCAAGCGCGTATCCGATCGCGAAAAGGTGCTTGCCAAGGACGCGGCGGTTGCGGCCGAGCTGAATAAATAAAAAGCCAACAAACAAAAAATAAAATTCAATTCAAAAATAAAAAGGAGAACCCACCATGAAACTTGTTTACACAGGAAAGACCAAGGACGTATTTGCTCTTGACAACGGCAACTATCTTTTGAAGTTTAAGGACGACTGCACCGGCAAGGACGGCGTGTTCGATCCCGGTGAAAATTCCGTAGGACTTACCATCGAGGGTGTCGGCGACGTGACCCTCCGTATGTCCATCTACTTCGTTGAGAAGATCAACGCGGCAGGCATCCGCACCCACTACGTGAGCGCAGACCTTGCTAACACCACGATGGAAGTGCTTCCCGCAAAGGTATTCGGTAAGGGTCTTGAGGTTATCTGCCGTTACAAGGCGGTTGGCTCCTTCTACCGCCGCTATTCCGACTACTGCGAGCTGGGACAGGATCTGCCCGCATACGTGGAGACCACCTTCAAGAACGACGAGAAGGGCGACCCCCTCGTAACCAAGGACGGTCTTGTAGATCTTGGTGTTATGACCGCGAAGCAGTATGACGATCTGAAGGATATGACCCAGAAGATCACCAAGATCGTTGCTGACGATCTGGGGGCAAAGGGTCTTGATATGTACGACATCAAGTTTGAGTTTGGTTACGATGCCGAGGGCAACGTAATGCTCATCGATGAGATCGCATCGGGCAATATGCGCGTATACAAGGACGGCGAGTACGTTGATCCTATGACTCTTAACGGACTTTTCTTTGCTTAATTAACAGGAGAACCTAATGGGTGGATTTTTCGGCGCGTCCCTGAAGCGGGACTGCGTAATGGATATATTTTTCGGAACTGACTACCATTCCCATCTTGGCACCCGCCGGGCGGGAATGGCGGTCTTTGACGAGCAAAAGGGCTTTCACCGTCAGATCCATAACATCGGCAACACCCCCTTCCGCACCAAGTTTGAGGCGGATCTTGGGGAGTTTTGCGGTAACAGCGGCATCGGTTGCATCAGCGATACCGATCCTCAGCCTCTGCTTGTGCGCTCGCACCTGGGTCTGTACGCCATCTCCACGGTGGGTATTATCAACAATGCCGAGGAGCTTGTGAGCCGTTATTTTTCGGACTGTGGGCATCAGTTTATGGCCATGAGCAACGGTCAGGTCAACCAGACCGAGCTTGTTGCGGCACTCATCAATCAGAAGGGCTCTTTTGCAGAGGGCATTCGCCACGCGCAGGATGAGATCGACGGATCGGCTACCGTTCTGCTTCTGACTGCGGACGGCAGTATCATTGCCGCACGCGACAAGATGGGTCGTCTTCCCGTTCTTGTGGGACGCTCGGAGGACGGACTTTGTGTGTCCTTTGAGTCCTTTGCTTACCATAAGCTTGGATTTGACGATCACTACGAGTTAGGGCCCGGTGAGGTGGTAAAGCTCACGCCCGACGGGCTTGAGCAGCTGGTGGCCCCCGGCGACAAGATGAAGATCTGTGCCTTCCTCTGGTCTTATTACGGCTATCCTAACTCCAACTACGAGGGACAGAACGTAGAGGTGATGCGCTATCGCAACGGCGAGATCATGGCGCGTGACGAGGCAGAGAACGGCACGCTTCCCGAGGTGGATTTTGTGGCGGGTATTCCCGATTCGGGTGTTCCCCATGCCATCGGATACGCTAACAAGAGCCACAAGGCCTATGCGAGACCCTTCGTCAAGTACACGCCTACCTGGCCCCGATCCTTCACACCGTCAAGTCAAGCGGTGCGCAACCAGGTAGCCAAAATGAAGCAGATCCCCGTTCCCGAGCTGATCCAGGACAAAAAGCTTTTGTTTGTGGACGATTCCATCGTTCGCGGCACTCAGCTTCGCGAAACGGTTGAATTCCTCTATGAGAGCGGCGCAAAGGAAGTGCATATGCGCTCCGCCTGCCCGCCCATCATGTACGGATGTAAATATCTCAACTTCTCCTCCAGCCGCTCCGAGATGGAGCTGCTCGCGCGTGCGACCGTGCAGGAGCTGGAGGGTGACGAGGGGCAGAAGCATCTTGAAGAATATGCAGACGCCTCCACCGAGCGCGGCAAATGTATGCTGAAGAGCATCTGCGAGCGCTTCGGCTTTGATTCTCTTGGCTATCAGTCCCTTGACGGACTGCTTGAGGCCATCGGCATTGATCGCGACAAGGTCTGCACCTACTGCTGGACAGGTAAGGGCGACAACGATTAAAACAGGGCGACCTACGGGTCGGAAAGGATAGAAAATGGAAAAGAGTTACTCCAAGAGCTACGCCGATGCGGGCGTAGATATTACCGCCGGCTACCGCGCGGTGGATCTGATGAAAAAGCACATTGCCCGTACCAAGAACGAGGG
>JAZLBM010000256.1:0-4156 GCA_045613705.1 Eubacteriales bacterium
CGAGCAAAAGCAAAAGGGTCTGCCCGCTCTTTGGTTTCACGATGACAACACCCTTATTTGCGGCTTTCGTCTTTGTAATTTCCGACGCGCTCGTCTTGCGCCTCGCAAAAGCTTTGAAGCGCTAATCCACGCGATTCTCGGTTTTATACTTGGTTTGGCAGCCGATGCTTCCTTTGATGCTCCCGTTTGTACATACCAAGATACCGTTGTACGAAACGCCGCCGACACAGACCTTGCCGTAGGGCGCGGACTTGCCTGGTTCCATAGCGCCGATATGCTCCGCGAGGGCGGCGCGATGGGGGTTTACGAGGGATTTTCGCACCTCATCAAGGCGCAAAACGGCGAGCAGCTTCGCGCAAATATGATCCGCACCGACTGCACCGCCGAGGTGGGCGGCGCCTTCCTGCTTGACTATCTGGTAAGCGGAAACGAGGAAAGCCGCACCATCTTTGAAAAGACGCACCGCTTCTGCTTTGACTATATGCAAATCAAGGATGGAGCACATCGCGGTATGATCCGATGGACGGAATCGGCGTGGGAGGTCTGCTATCAGGACGACGTGGCACGCGCCATTCTCCCCACCCTTCTGCTGGAAAATTTCGGTGGCGGCGCCCCCTATTTCCGTGAGGCAGTCGATTCCCTCGAATATATGCTGAAAACCACGGGTGAGGACGGTCTTCGCGTGTTCCGCACCGATATCTACAAGCTGACCGACACCGAGCGCGAGCGACTGAAAAAGCCGGGCGTAGGTGTGGCAAGCGCGCATTACAACGCCTACTATCACGCCGCCCTGCTCCTTGCTTACCGCGCAGGCGCCCCTGCCCATTTCCTCGAGGTTGCCAAAAAGGGGCTCACCTCCATTATGGAGCGTTACCCCAACACCCGTCGCGAAACCAGCGAGACCGAGGAATATTGCCGTCTTATCTTCCCCCTGGCCGCCCTCTATGAGGCCACGGGCGATCCCAAGCATTACGAATGGCTTTGCCGCGTCACCAACGATCTGGCAAGCTTCCGTCACCCCTCCGGCGGCTACGCCGAATGGGACACCGATTACCGCGCCGCCTGTGCCCGCAACAACACGGGCGAATGTGCGCTCCTTGCCGACAACGGCGACCCCGTCTGCGACCTGCTCTATTCCAACAACTGGCTGCCCCTCGGCTTTGCCTATGCCTACCTTGTCACGGGCGAGAAGCGCTTCTACGATCTGTGGACGGGCATTGCCACCTTCTTGCTCTCCTGTCAGATCTACAGCGAGGATAAGAAGCTTGACGGCGCGTGGACGAGAGCCTTTGATATGAACCGCCGTGAGATCTACGGCGTGCCCCACGACGTGGGATGGGCGCCCTGCTGCATCGAAACGGGATGGACTATGGGCGAGATCCTGATGGGACTTCAGTTTATGCATATTGCGGAAAAGCACCGCACAGAAAGGAGCACCGTATGAAACAGGCACTTCTCTTCGTTCTTTCGATTCTTCTGCTTACCGGTTGCCTTGGATGCGCAAAGCCAAAAATTCTTGGCGAGACTGATCCCGAAAGGCTCAGCGCCGAGCAGCTCGCGCTGATGGAGCAGTACCCCGAATATTTTGGTATTGACGCCGCAGACGGACTTGACGTATACGTTTGCCAATTTTCTAAAGGCAGCTTCAGCTTTCGTCTTCTTCCGCACGCCCGCGACGCGCGCAATTGGCTGTCTGTTGAGATAATGGACCTCCGCGGCGTGGATGCGGACGCAATGCGCGAGATCCTTGCTACATATAACGTCAGCGAAGACGAAATCCACGTAATTCCGTGGCACCATCCTCTCTCAAGCTATTTAGGATCCTGGCAGATCATAGCCGAGGGCGATGATCCCGAAGCCAAGAAGCAAGCCTACGCGGATAGCGTAAGAGATATGCTTATGGGAAACGAAAATACATTGCTCGACGATCCTAATGACGAGGAAAAAATAGATTCCTCGTCGATTTTCACGACGAATCGGCAATAAAAAAGCAGACTGTGAAAGCAGTCTACCGCGTTTCTTCGGAGAAGTTCGCTCCGCGAATATTTTTCTCGTGCCGACCGTGAGCGAGCTCCCGTCGGCTTACTCGCAAAATGCGAACTCCTGCATACGCTTCGCATATGCCTCGCCGATTTTCACGGCGAGGCAGCAATAAAAAAACAGACTGCGAATGCAGTCTGTTTTTTTATTGGTGACCCGTAGGAGAATCGAACTCCTGTTACCGCCGTGAAAGGGCGGTGTCTTAACCGCTTGACCAACGGGCCTTTTTAGAAAAGTTATCCGCCATAAAATGGCGGATAACTCTGGTAGCGGGAATTGGACTTGAACCCATGACCTATCGGGTATGAACCGATTGCTCTAGCCAACTGAGCTATCCCGCCAAATAACCGCGTTTTTTGAACGCCCGTGTATTATATCATAAAAACTTTCCCTTGTCAACACTTTTTTCGCAATTTTCTTGTCTTTTTTGAAAAAAATTGTTTATTGTGAAAAAGCAAGGCAAAAAACGCCACGGTGCGCCTTGCCTTGCTTGTCAATTCAACGCTTAAGCTTTAACACGGGCTGCTTGACACCCAGCTTTTCCACCGGCTTGATGGCGGGTGAGAAGCATATGCGCAGGTGAGGGCCGTCCTCGTCCCTTCTCTCCGAGCATTCAAAGAGAAATGCTCGCACGTTAGAAATGCCCTCGCACAGATAAAGCGCCGTGTTGCTGTATCTTCGGTTGGCAAAAAGCGGCTCGCCGCCAAGATCCGGCTCACACCGCAAAATGGGAAACGGACGACCGCCGATATCGCCGATCTTCATCTGCAAAGACCGCGAGGGGCAGGTGTTCCACACGAAAAGCATCAGACAGGTCAAAATCGCTACGTAGGCATCCACGTTGAAATCCTGAAGCATAGGTACCGCCGTTCGCGCCGAGCGACAGTCGATGCGACATCCCACCATTTTCGCAATGGTGCAGGCGCGGTCAATGATGTAGGCAGTAGCCTCCTGGGGCGAGCGGATCAGAAGATCCTTGATGCCCGCCGACGTAAAGGAACGGATTCCCAATTGTGTCGTCGCCTCGGCAATGGCTAACGCGTCGGGATCGGGAGACTTGCGCTTCCCTTCGTAGGAAAGCATCCGCGGCGAGATCCGTGCAAGCGACGTGGCACGTCCCAAATACTGCGCCAGAAGCGCATCGCGGTCGGTTTGTACGATGACGCCGATCATGATCCGCATGGACGCCGCCATATTGCAGAAAACCACCATTCCGCCAAGCTTGGTGTCGACCACCACACGCTCACAGGTAAACTTCAAGCTGTTATCCCGCAGGAAGCTCCATTCACTCGCAAGCATATATTTGGCGAGATTCTCTCCCTCGCGGATCCGCCCGGACTCGGAGCGAACGGCGTAGATGGTGCCCATACGGTCGAATATTACCATATCGTCATAGATCTTTCGGATATCGGTGACCTCACCTCGCGCGTCGCGAGTGCGGTGATCCTCGAAGAAATCGGTGTTAAAAAATGCTTCTCCCATAGTCTCCCCCACGCATAAATACCGTCTTTTCGGTATATACTGTATTGTAGCACAAGTCGCCGGAAAAAGCAAGATAAAAGCCTTTTTCCATAGAGAAAAACAAAAAATTAAAAAATCTCAAAAAAAGGCTTGACAAAGAGAAACGATTGTGCTATAATAATCGGGCAAAGCCGAGGAACGTACGCCGGAGTGGCGGAACTGGCAGACGCCCGGGACTTAAAATCCCGTGATGCGAAAGCATCGTACGGGTTCGATCCCCGTTTCCGGCACCAATAT
The DNA here is from genome assembly GCA_045613705.1 of Eubacteriales bacterium. Taxonomy (GTDB): domain Bacteria; phylum Bacillota; class Clostridia; order Oscillospirales; family CAG-272; genus RGIG8775. The sequence goes on from JAZLBM010000256.1 coordinate 3,799, forward strand.
CGCGGAGTGGAGCAGCCTGGTAGCTCGTCGGGCTCATAACCCGAAGGTCGTGTGGTTCAAATCCCGCCTCCGCAACCAAACAAAGCCTTACTATCTCACTGGTAGTAAGGCTTTTTTCTTGCCTTTTTGAGCTTTTAACTTTATTCTCGCATGCTGAACTATTCGGTTTTATTGTGATCTATTTGGTCGGTTGGTTGTCGGTCGCACTAATTTTCATAGCAGAACCGACGGTCGGTTGACGTTGACCGACCGAATAATACGCAGAAGGAAATGATTGCCAAATGGTGACATTTCCTTTTTTGTTTTCATTTGTTTTCGTAATCTTTTGCTATTTGAATATATATGATATCCTAAAAGC
>JAZLBM010000257.1:0-5137 GCA_045613705.1 Eubacteriales bacterium
ATTCTCGCGTCCGACGTAGGCATCACCCCCTCTAACGACGGTAAGGTTATCCGTCTGATCTTCCCCCAGCTGACCGAGGAGCGCCGAAAGGAGCTTCGCAAGCAGGTTCAGAAGGAGGGCGAGGACGCAAAGGTTGCGATCCGTAACATCCGCCGCGATGCAATGGAGCTTTCCAAGAAGATGAAGAAGGACGGCGAATTGACCGAGGACGAGCAGAAGGCTGCAGAAAAGTCGATCCAGGACATTACCGACAAGTACGTAAAGAACGTAGAAGCGGTAACCGCCAAGAAAGAAAACGAGATTATGGCAATATAAGCTTTCGGGGCGGGTCTGTGTCCGCCCCGAATTTTAATTTTCCGAAAAGGAGAGAAGACGAGAGATGAAGCAGATAGTGGCTGACGAAAGGCTGAAGCACATAGCCATCATTATGGACGGCAACGGTCGCTGGGCAACCAAGCGCGGCCTTCCGCGCGAGCTTGGACACAAGCAAGGCGCCGTGGCCTTTCGCAAGATCCTGAAGCATTGTGAAAAGATCGGACTCAAATGTCTGACCGTCTACGCCTTTTCCACGGAAAACTGGAAGCGCCCCCAAAAAGAGGTGGATTCCATTATGTCCTTGCTTGAGCAATACGTTGCCGAATGCGAAAAGGACATCAAGAAATATAACGTGCACTACCGTTTTATCGGCGACCTCAGTCGGTTTGAAGACGGCCTTAGGGAGAGGATCCGCGTGATCGAGGAGAAGACCTCAGCGAACGAATTCGTGCTCAATATCGCTTTTAACTATGGCGGTAGAAGCGAGATCACCCGTGCCTTCAATCGCCTTGCCGAGGCAGGGAAGACCGAGATCACCGAAGAGGATATTGCAGGGGAACTGTATACGGTAGAGGGCGGCGATCCCGATCTGATCATCCGAACGGGCGGCGATCTTCGCATTTCCAATTTCCTGCTTTGGCAGGCGGCATATGCCGAGCTGTATTTTACCGACACTCTGTGGCCTGATTTCGACGAGGATGCTCTTGACGGTGCCATTGAGGACTTTTACGCCAGAAAACGCCGATACGGCGGAATTTGAGAGGAGAAACAATATGCGAACCCGAGTCATTACCGGTTTGGTTGCGCTTTGCGTTCTGATTCCTATTTTGATCTTTTCGAATACCTTCCTTCTTGATGCGGCGCTTGCCATTTGTTGCATCATTGCGATATTTGAAATGCTGAAGTGCGTGGGAACCGTCAAAAAGCTTTGGATTTCCGTTCCCACCCTTGTTATATCACCCCTTTTGATCTTGGCCGTGCGCCCGCTGAAGGGTATGATGGAGGGATTTTCCTTTACCCAGGTAACGCTTCCCGTCCTTCTTTGCGCGATGCTGTATCTTCTTGCCGTTATGGTGTTCTCCAAGAACAAGATCACGATAGAGGATATTGCGGTTTCCGGCTTCATGGCGGCGTATATTACGGCGGCATTCGCCTCTATTCTGTTCCTTCGTGACTCCACGGGTGGAGCGTATACATACCTTTTGGTATTTATAGGCGCTTGGGTAACCGATATTTTCGCTTACTTCTGCGGTATGCTTTTCGGCAAGCATAAGCTGATCCCCGAGGTCAGCCCCAAGAAGACGATAGAGGGAAGCATCTGCGGTACGCTGTTTTGCGGCGTGTCCTTTATCCTGTACGGCATTCTGATCGACCGTTTTGTAGAGCATGCCACAAGAACCAGCCTTCTTGTTTTGTTTGCTTACGGTATCATCGTGGCGATCGTCTCTCAGATCGGCGACCTCTGTATGTCGGCCATCAAGAGACATTACGGCATCAAGGATTTCGGTAAGCTTTTCCCCGGACATGGCGGAATGCTTGACCGATTTGACTCCATCCTTGCCGTCGGACTTGTTCTGCTGGTGCTCAACGGCTTCGCCGGCGTATTTCACATCTGGTAAGAGGAACTATGGAATATAATATCAACGGTATCGATCTGCTTGGCTCCACCGGTTCTATCGGGGAGCAAGCGATCGACGTAGCGAGAAAACGGAATATCCCCATCCGCTCGATTTGTGCGGGAAGAAATTACAAGCGTGTAGAGGAGCAGGCGAGAGAATTTCGTCCCGCTTTTTGCGCTATGTATGAGGAAGAGGCGGCGAAGGCTCTGCGCTTGGCGCTTGCCGATACCGATATCCGCGTGCTCTGCGGCGAGGAAGGCATCTGCCGAATGATCGAGGAGAGCGATGCGGACGTGTCGCTCAATGCCATTATCGGTCAGGCGGGTCTTCTTCCCACCCTGTCCGTTATCAAAAAGGGAAAGCGTCTGGCACTTGCCAATAAGGAATCCTTGGTGGTGGCGGGCGATCTCGTGATGGAGAGCGCCAAGCAAAACGGCGTCACCATAACCCCAGTGGATAGCGAGCATTGCGCGATCCATCAGTGTCTGAGAAGCGGCAAGCCCGAGGAGGTCAAGCGGCTTTGGATCACGGCGTCTGGCGGTCCCTTTTTCTCCCATACCAAGGAGATGCTTCGCGGAGTGACGGCAAAGGACGCGTTGGCGCATCCCACGTGGTCCATGGGCGCTAAGATCACCATCGACAGCGCAACCCTTATGAATAAAGGCTTTGAGCTGATCGAGGCCTCTCATTTGTTTGGCATTGAAATGGATCGGGTTCGTCCCATCGTGCACCGGGAGAGTATAATCCATTCCATTGTAGAATATATTGATAACAGTATGATCGCGCAAATGTCTGTGCCCGATATGCGATTTTGTATCCAGTACGGAATCCTTGGTGGTGCAAGACCTGAGGCGGTTATTGAAGAGCTTGACCTGGCAAGTCTATCGGGGCTTACCTTCCATACCCCCGATACCGACCGCTTTCCCTTGCTTGCCTGCGCCATCGAATGCCAGAAGATGGGCGGCGGTATGGCGGCGGTGCTGAACGCCGCAAACGAAGTGGCGGTAGAAGAATTTCTGTCGGGGACAATTTCCTTCCTGCAGATCGGCGAATCGGTAATGGAAACGGTTGAGAAACTTAAGAAGCACAAGGATTCTCATAGCCTTGAGGCCTTGCTTGCGGCAGATAAAGAAGCCCGTGAGGAGGCGCGCGCCTGGATCGCGCAATACGGTAAAGAGGAGTGATCGTCATACAGTTCCGGTATATACTTCTTGCTATTTTCGTCTTCGGACTTTTAATATTTATCCATGAGCTGGGGCACTTCCTGTTCGCTCGCCTTTGCGGTGTCGGCGTCAACGAGTTTTCCATCGGCATGGGACCCAAGATCCTTTCGCGCACGTCGAAGAAGACGGGTACGAGGTATTCCATCCGTGCGCTTCCCATCGGCGGATACGTCAGTATGGTAGGCGAGGACGAGGAATCCGACAGAGAGGATGCCTTTGCCAACCGCGCGGTCTGGAAACGAATCCTGATCGTTATTGCAGGTCCCTTGATGAATTTAACCTTGGGTCTGCTTGCCACGGCGGTGATGGTCGTTTCTTCGGGGGCACTCTATGGAACGGTCGTCGATCACTATCCCGAAACGGGCAACGTGCAGCTCAGCGACGGCTCGGGACTTGAGGAGGGCGACATCATTCTCAAGGTTGGCGGTGTTTCCGTTCACACGAGAAACGAACTGGTCTATGAGGTTATGCGCAAGGGCGTTGCGCCCGTCAATATGACAGTGCTTCGTGACGGCGAGAAGCTTGTGGTGGAAAACGTTCTTTTCCCTACGGGAACGGATAAAGGAATCGTATACGGCGGCGTGGATTTCTATGCCAACAGCGAGGACTTTACCCTCGGAAACGTGCTGAAGCACACGTTTTTCCGTGCGCTCTCTACCGTGAAGATGATCGTGGATTCTTTCGTGGATCTGCTTTCGGGTAAATACGGAATGGATGATATGTCGGGCCCCGTCGGTATTACCCAGACGATCGGCGAGGCGGCGGCAAACGGATTCTCCAGTTTTCTGTATATGTTCGTTGTGATCACCATGAATCTCGGTGTGTTTAATCTTTTCCCGGTTCCTGCGCTTGACGGCGGAAGACTGCTGTTCTTACTTGTGGAAGCCGTTACCCGTAAGCCGGTCAACAAAAACGTAGAGGGCTATATTCACTTTATCGGATTGGTGTTGCTGCTCGGCGTACTTCTTGTTGTAACCTTTAACGATATTTTGAGGCTGTTTTGAGTATGAATTATAACGCTATCAGAAGAAAAACCAAGGTCATCCGCGTTGGAGGCGTATCCATCGGCGGAGACAATCCTATTGCGATCCAGTCTATGACCAATACCGACACCTGCAACGTGGCGGCGACGGTGGCACAGATCGAGGCGCTTGCCGCACGCGGATGCGACGTGGTTCGCATCACCGTGCCGACCCTTGAGGCCGCCGAAACGGTGCTTGCCATTAAGGAAAAGGGGATTGTAACTCCTATTGTGGCTGATATTCACTTTGATTATAAGATCGCTCTCCGTGCAGCCGAGTACGGTGTGGACAAGATCCGCATCAATCCCGGTAATATCGGAGACGACGAGCGCGTAAGAGAGGTATGCCGCGCGTGTCAGGCCAAGCAGATCCCCATCCGTATCGGTGTCAATAGCGGCTCGCTTGAAAAGAATATTTTAGCAAAATACGGTACGCCTACCGCAGAGGCTCTTTGCGAAAGCGCACTCTACCATATCTCCTTGCTGGAGCGCTACGATTTTGATAACGTTGCCGTGTCCATCAAGGCGTCCGACGTGGCGACGATGATCGCCGCAAACCGTATGCTTGCCGACCGTATTTCGTATCCCATTCACCTTGGTGTGACCGAAGCGGGTGGCGAGAGAAGAGGTCTTGTTAAGAGCTCCATCGGCATTGGTAGCCTTTTGGCAGACGGCATCGGTGATACGCTCCGTGTCTCACTGACAGACGATCCCTTGCTTGAGATCGATTCCGCAAAGGAGATCTTAAGCGCCCTTGACGTGGACGGACAGCGACAGATGAATGTCGTCAGTTGTCCTACCTGCGGAAGAACCAAGATCGATCTCATCTCGCTTGTGAAGCGCTTTGAAGCGGCAATTGCCGAGGAAGGACTTCGCGATATTCCTTTGAAGGTCGCATTGATGGGCTGTATCGTAAACGGCCCCGGAGAAGCAAAGGAGGCTGACATCGGTGTTGCAGG
>JAZLBM010000258.1:0-2459 GCA_045613705.1 Eubacteriales bacterium
CATCAAAGAGTTACCCATATTGTAACGGGCGTCACCCATATAAACAAGCTTCTTCCCCGCAAGGGTTCCGAAATGCTCCTTGATCGTCATAAAGTCCGCAAGGATCTGGGTGGGGTGGAACTCGTTGGTAAGACCGTTCCAGACGGGAACGCCTGCATAGGCCGCCAGCTCCTCTACGATCTCCTGACCGAAGCCGCGGTACTCAATACCGTCAAACATTCTGCCAAGCACGCGGGCGGTGTCGGCGATGCTCTCCTTCTTACCGATCTGGGATCCCGAGGGATCAAGGTAGGTAGGATGCATACCAAGGTCAGCCGCCGCCACCTCAAAGGCACAACGGGTACGGGTGCTGGTCTTTTCAAATACCAGCGCAATGCTCTTTCCCTCGCACATTCTGTGAGGGATGCCCGCCTTCTTCTTGGCCTTGAGGTCAATGGCAAGATCGATGAGCTCGCCGATCTCGGCGGGAGAAAAATCAAGAAGCTTCAAAAAGCTCTTTCCTTTTAAGTTCAACATAACGGATTCTCCTTAAAGGACTTTCGACAGGAAGGTCTTCAGTCTTTCGCACTGGGGATTCTCAAAAATCTGCTCGGACGTTCCCTGCTCCGCGATCATACCGTCATCGATAAAGATGATGCGGTTAGCAACCTCGCGGGCAAAGCCCATCTCGTGTGTTACGATCACCATAGTCATTCCGGAATCGGCAAGGCTCTTGATAAGATCCAGAACCTCGCGTACCATTTCGGGGTCAAGCGCCGACGTGGGCTCGTCAAAGAGAATAACGTCGGGATTCATAGCAAGCGCTCTTGCGATCGCGACTCTCTGCTTCTGTCCGCCCGAAAGCGTAGAAGGATACACGTCCGCCTTATCGTCAAGACCGATGCGAACGAGAAGATCCATTGCGTGGGCTCTTGCCTCTTCAACGATCTCCTCCTTGGTCTTGGTAACAGGAGCCCCCTTTCTCTTACTGCGACGAAGCTCGCGCAGACCAACGTATACGGGTGCCAGCATAATATTCTCAATTACCGTTTTGTTATTGAAAAGGTTGAACTGCTGGAACACCATTCCGATGTGTTCTCTGTGCTTATTGATGTCAACCTTCATATCAGCGATATCGTCGCCTCTGAAAAAGATGGAACCGCCCGTGGGGTCTTCCATACAGTTGATGCAACGAAGAAGTGTGGACTTTCCGCAACCGGAAGGACCGAGAAGAACGATCTTCTCACCGTTCTGAATGTCAAGATCGACGCCCTTTAATACTTCAAGATCGCCAAAAGATTTTTTAAGTCCTCTTATGGAGAGGATAACCGATTTGTCTTTTGCGTTTTCGCTCATTTGCTTCAATCTCCTTCCGAATTACCGTTCGCTCTTCTTCAGCTTGTTTTCGAGAGCTCTTACACCCCACGAAATCAAAAGAACCAGCACAAGATAGGTGAGCGCCAGCATAAGATACGGAACTACGTAGTTATAGGTGGGGTCACCCAACTGCTTAAACGACTTGTAAAGGTCGGTTACGGCAACGAAGCTCACGACAGACGTTTCCTTGATCAGAACGATAAACTCATTACCAAGAGTGGGCAATATGTTCTTGATCGCCTGGGGAACAACGATCTTCAGCATCGCAACCGAATACGGAAGACCAACCGCTCTTGCCGCCTCCAGCTGACCGGCATCAACCGAGTTGATACCGCCACGCATAATTTCGCTGACGTACGCACCGCTGTTCAAGCCGAATACGATGACGGCTACCGGCACGCCCGAATTTACGCTGATTCCAAGCGCGGGCAGAAGAACCCAATATCCGATAAGAAGCTGAACAACGATGGGGGTTCCGCGGAAAAGCTCAAGATAACAAACGCAGATCTTGTCCAGAATACGGGGCAAGCGCTTGTATTTAGGCATCACTCTGACGACACCGATCAGGGTACCGATCACGATACCGATCAGCAGGCCGAGGACTGCTATCTGAAGGGTTTTCCACAAACCGTCCAGAACCGATTCGTAACCTCCGTTGGTTATGAACTGCTTAATAAATTCTTTCATATCATTAAACCTAATTAAAGGCTTAGCATAGAAACTAAGCCTTTAGTTTACCTTTTATAAATTTTACTTATTCGGCGTCACCGGGATAGCAGATAACGGTAAGAAGGTCAACGACCGTTCCTGCGGAATCGAAGGAAGCATCATCTGCCTTGCAAACGATAACGATGGACTCGGTGTAGTAAGGAGTGGAGAAGTTGATAACCTCCTCACGCTCAGCGGTGATGGTGATACAGGACATTGCGATGTCAACACCGTTCTTACCAACTGCGCCTACTACCATGTTGAACTGCATATCGTCGATAACAAGCTCAAGACCAAGTTCATCTGCGATCAGCTTTGCGATCTCCATATCGATGCCGTAGTACTTGTTGCCTTCCTTGTACTCCCAGGGAGCGAACTCGGCATTGGTTGCAACA
>JAZLBM010000259.1:0-11589 GCA_045613705.1 Eubacteriales bacterium
ACGGAATTGTGATACAATATATGCGTTTCAATTTATTCTTTTGAAGGAGGAGACGTATGAGAAAGTTCCTTTCCCTTACCCTTTCATGCTTTATGCTTCTGACCTTGGTTGCCTGCGGCGGAACCGCCGATACCGAGACCCGAGCACCCGAGACGAGCGCTCCCGAAACCAATGCACCCGAAACCAATGCGCCCGAGACGAATGCGCCCGAGACGACCGAGCCCGAGATCGATCTGTCCGACGTTCCCTTCGTCCCCGAGCTCCGCTTTATCGTGACCAGCGACACGCATATGTCGAACGCGAACAGCGCAACGGTTCCCCATTTCAAGGCGGCTATAGAGCAGATCACGGCCTACGCAAGCGACCCCGCCCGCAACGAGGGCTATGACAAGCTTGACGCCGTTGCCATCGCCGGAGACATCACCGGCGCGGGTGAAGGCGGCAAATATCCCGGCGGAACGCTCGAAGAGTTCCGGGCGGTCAAGGCCATTTTCGACGAGGTGATTCCCACGGGCACCGAGCTTGTTCTTGCCATGGGTAACCACGACTACGGAAACGAAAAGCAGTCCTCCGCACAGAAGGATGCCGCCTCCTACCGCGCAGACTTCGAGTCTATCTTCGGTGATGCCGCCGCCAGCATCAACATCAACGGCTACTACTTCATTACCGTAGATGCTGACGCCGCAGGCGGAAGCGAGGGAAAATACGGCCACGATTACTCCAAGACGTCAACCATCGTCCTTAAGGAGCAGCTGGCGGCCGCGGCCGCCAAGGCCGGCAACAGCAAGCCCATCTTCGTCTTCCAGCACGTAGGAAACCTGGGAACGGTTATCGGAACCAGCCAGGATGCGGGCTCCTCTAACTACTCCTCCGCGCTGTACGACATTCAGAAGCAGTATTCCAATCTGATCGTTTTCTCCGGTCACACCCACTTCGCGCTCAACGACGAGTGCTCCATCCACCAGAAGGATTTCACCTCCATCAACACGGGTGGTCTCAGCGGTATCACCCGCACCAAGCTGAACGGCAGTAACATCACTATGGATAACATCAAGTATCCGCAGGCGGTCTATGTCGTAGAGGCAGACGCGTACGGACGCGTCAGAGTCCGTATGTGGAGCGCGGTCGACGGCGGCTTCTACGGTGACACCTGGATGATCGACTCCTACAACAAGGATAAGTTCGTCTACACCGAGGATCGCTTCAGCGCCGACGACATCTTCTTTGCCGAGAACGCCAAGATCACCGTGGATAACCTGTCCCCCACCAGCATCTCCATCAAGTTCCCCCACGTTCCCGCGGAATCTCTTACGGCTCGCGCCTATGAGATCATCGTCAAGAACGATGCGGGTCGTGAGGTTGCAAAGGTATACCACTCCCTGGCCTACTACAAGGATGACTTCACACAGACCGCAACCATCTCCGTGGAGGGTCTGACGGCAGAAACCAACTATACCGTTTCGGTGTATGCGGTCAATCCCCTGTATGATGTAAACGTTACCGCAGGCTCGCTTCGCAGCAAGCCGCTGACCTACGCGTTCACCACCCCCGCAGTCCAGTCTGCCGCCGGCAAGGAGCTGATCAACTGCACCATCGGCGCGGACGGCATTATGGGATTGAACAGTATGATGTCCGCCAAGGGCACTCCTACCGTCACGTTTGACGCGACCCTCAACCAAAACGTCCTCACCTTCAGCGAGAACAACACGGACGGCGTAATTTACTTCAGCTATGCCGGAAACAACGACGCTATAAACGCCCTCAAGGAAGCCTTCACCCTTGAGACCTATCTTCGCATAGATGCGTTGCCCTCAACGAACGCAGGCGACACCCTCGTCGGTGACCTGCACAACGGCACCGGCTTTAATCTGTCCATTGAGAAGGACGGAAGAGTCTTCGTCACGTTCAACACGACGGACGGCAACAAGGTTCTGCTCCGCACCTCTGCCTGCGCAGTAGGAACCTTCAACCACATCGCCGTTACCTATGACGGCACCAAGGTCACGCTGTACGTAAACGGACAGGCTGCCGAGTCTGCTGCCGTCTCCGGTCTTAAGCTGCACGAAAAGTCCGGCTTCCACAAAATTTTCGTGGGCGCTGACATCAATAAGGACGGCGTTGCCGAGGCACACTCCAACTGCACCGTTGCTCACGTCGCTATGCTCAAGACGGCACTGAGTGCCGCAGAGGTTGCGGCAAACGCGGCCAACTTCCCCCGAAAATAATGAAATAATATTGACAGCCAACCGTAATAATGATATACTGTAAATAATATGCCAAAGCAGTAAATATCGCAACCTAAAAGGGTACGTATTTTCTATTTTCGGCGAAAATATCACCTATTCCCCAAGGAAGATACGTGCTATAATTATAGTTGAAAATTTTATTTCAATATAACAAGGAGGCTCCTATGAAAAGAATTCTCATTCTCGGTCTTGTGCTGGTTCTTCTTGTCTCCGCCTTCGCGGCCTGTGGCGGCACGGCTGACACCGAAACCAAAGCACCCGAGACCAACGCTCCCATAACAGACACACCCGAAACCGAAGGAACCACCGACGGCTACGACGCAAGCTTCGACAGAAACAGCGTTGCCGACACCGTTCCCACCGACCTTCGCTTTGACGGCGAGACTGTCACCTTCTTCATCCGTAACAACAACGATCTCTGGACGTATGAAATGGATGTGGATTCCATTATGAACGACACCCTCTACGACTCTATTTACTACCGTAACAAGACGGTTGAGGAGCGTCTCGGCGTCACCATCACCACCATCGGTCAGCCCGGTGGCTTCGGCGAGCGCTTCACCTGGAACGATGCCCTTCGTACCGCCGTCAACACCAAGTCCGGCGACTTCGATTCGGCCGCCATCTATCTGTCCCAGGGTACCCCCCTTGCCCTTGAGAGTATGTACTACAACGTCAAGGAGCTTCCCTACATCACCCTGTCTCAGCCCTGGTGGAACCAGAAGATGCAGAAGGAGCTGACCCTCTTCAACACCCTCTACTACCTTGCGGGTGATATCGCCGTTTCCGAGACGTCGAACATCTTTGCTATGTTCTACAACAAAAACCTGTTTGACCAGTATTACGGTTCCTCCGACATTGACCTCTATAAGGTCATCAATGACGGTCAGTGGACCATCGACTATATGTACGATCTCGTAACCCCCGTTTATGAGGACCTTGACGGTAGCGGCGGTATGTCTGACGGCGACCTCGTCGGCTACATCTCCTGCGATCCCGATTACAATGACTCCATCAATGACGGTTGGGTTGCCGCCTGCGGCATCGACATCACCACCATGGTAAACGGTATTCCCGAGCTGTCCTTCTACAGCGAGCGCACCGTTCGCGCCTTTGAGTCCGTCTACCGCCTTCAGGTAGAGAGTGCGGGAACCCTCTCCTACAGAAATCCCGAGAAGACCACCTTCGCCGACGGCAAGTCGATGTTCGTCCGCAACTTCCTTAACGGCGGCGAGACCTTCCGCGAGATGAAGGACGCTTACGGCGTTCTTCCCCTTCCCATGCTTGAGGAAGATCAGGAGGGCGGATATTCCACCACCATCGGTAACACCGCATCCCTCATTGTCGTTCTCTCCTCTCTTCCCGATGAGCGTCAGGAGGTCGTAGGCGCCACCCTTGAGCTGATGGCCGCTGAGTCCTACAAGCAGGTTACCCCCACCTACTACGAGGTTGCTCTTAAGACCAAGTACGCTGACTCTCCCGAGGACGCTAAGATCTACGACCTGATCCTCAATTCCGTGGACATCAGCTTCGGTTACTGCTACTCTACCCAGAATCTGAACGGCATTGGTGCTCTGTTCCGCGTTATGTCCGCTGACATCGCCAAGTCCTATGACGAGAACGATGAGGTCTATGAGCAAAAGCTGCAGGATCTGATCGACGGTCTTGACAACGCCGCGTTCAACGCCGCATACGGATCGTAAAATATACACAAATTCCAAGGTTTCAGCAGAAGCCTTGGAATTTTTATTTTCATCTTTGATTTTATGCATTTCTCTTTGATTTTGGGTATTTGAAAAAAAACCACTTGACCAATCGCCTTTTTTTTGCTATAATGATGCTAACTATAAAATCAAAGGAGGAGAACCTCGTGAAAAAGATTCTCGTATTACTTTTAGCTGCGCTTCTCGTTCTCTCCCTCGTTGCCTGCGGTAACACCGCTGACACCGAGACCAAGGAGCCTGTGACCGAAACCAAGGCTCCCGAGACCCAGGGCGACAGCGACGTTCGCTACGATGCAAGCTTCGACAGAAACAGCGTTAAGGATGACGTTCCCACCGACCTCAAGTTCAGCGGTGAGACCGTTACCTTCTTCATCCGTGATGACACAGAGCTGTGGAAGTATGAGATGGATGTGGATGAGATCCTGAACGATACTCTCTACGACGCTATCTACTACCGCAACAAGACCGTTGAGGAGCGTCTCGGCATCACCATCACCACCATCGGCCAGGCCGGTAACTACAACAACCGCAAGACCTGGAACGATACCCTTCGTACCGCGGTTAACACCAAGTCCGGTGACTTTGACGCGGCTGCGATCTACACCTCTCAGGGCTCCGTGCTTGCCGTTGAGAATATGTACTACAACGTTGTTGACTTCCCCTACATCAACCTTGAAAAGCCCTGGTGGAACCAGAACGTACAGGATGAGCTGACCATGTTCGGCACCCTCTATTACCTTGCAGGTGACATTGCTGCCACCGAGATCACCGAGACCTTCTGTCTCACCTACAACAAGAACCTCTACGAGAAGTACTACGGTGCTACCGGCGAGAACCTCTACGACGTAGTCAACGAGTACAGATGGACCATCGACTACCTCTATGACCTTACCTCCGGCGTTCACGATGATAAGAACGGCGACGGTATGGTAAGTGACGGCGACGTTGTCGGTCTTACCGCAAAGTCTCCCGACTACAACCAGTCCTGGTACGAGGCATGGATCCCCGCTCTCGGTATCCAGTACACCACTATGAATATGGGTATTCCCGAGCTGTCCTTCTACAGCGAGCGTACCGTAAGCGCATTTGACGCTCTTCGCAATCTGATTGCCGCAAATCCCGGTACCCTTGCACAGGACGAGATCACGACCACCAAGTTCGTGGACGGTTACGTTCTCTTCGGTATGACCAACCTCAACGCAGGTTCCGGTTACCGTGATATGAAGGACGCTTACGGCGTGCTTCCTCTTCCTATGCTGGACGAGGCTCAGGGCAAGTACCAGACCTCTACCGGTAACGTTGCTTCTCTTGTTACCATCCTTTCCTCTCTTCCCAACGATAGAAAGGAACTGGTTGGTGCTACTCTTGAGCTTATGGCTGCCGAGTCCTACAAGCAGGTTACTCCCGCTTACTTCGAGATCGCAGTTAAGACCAAGTACGCCGAGTCCCCCGAGGACGCAAAGATCTACGATCTGATCCTCAACTCCGTTACCATCAGCTTCGGTTCCTGCTACGGAACCGAGAGCATCAAGGGTGCAAACGGAAATCAGCCCATCACCACCCTCTTCCGTAAGGTTACCGACGACCTTGTTCAGAAGTGGGAGACCAACGCATCCGCTTACGAAGAGAACCTTCAGAAGCTGATCGACGGTCTTGATGAGGCTGCGTTCAAGGCATCTTACGGAGGCTAATCCGTTACCAACCCCCAAGGCACCCGCCTTGGGGGATTTTTTGTTTGCCTTATATAAATGAAAATCTTTTGTTTTACCCCTTTACATTTTTGCCCTGATATGGTATAATAGTTAACGCGAACAAAGATCGCGCGCTCGTTTTGTGCAACTTGAACAAATAAAACGAGGCGATCTCAATACATGAAAGGAGAATTCTTCATGAGAGGATTCACAAAGATTCTTGCGTTGATCCTGGTAAGCCTTATGCTGGTGGCAACCTTCGTCGCTTGCGGAGACCAGCCCGAAGTAACCCAGGGTAACAACGAAACCAACGCCCCCGACGAGACCGGAAATGAGGGAGAGGTTGACATCAACAACCGCGACAGTGTCAAGGATACTGTTCCCACCGACCTTCGCTTTGACGGTGAGACGGTAACCTTCTTCGTCCGTAACAACAAGGAGCTCTGGAGCTACGAGATGGACGTAGATACCATCCTCAACGACACGCTCTACGACGCGATCTACTACAGAAACAAGACGGTTGAGGAGCGCCTCGGCGTTACCATCACCACCATTCAGCAGGCAGGCACCTACACCGAGCGTGCCGCTTGGAACGATACCCTCCGTACCGCCGTCAACACCAAGCTTTCCGACTTTGACGCGGCGGCTATCTATATGTCCACCGGATCGGTCCTTGCCGTTGAGGGTGTATATTACAACGTGATCGACTTCCCCTATCTCAATCTGGAGAAGCCCTGGTGGAACCAGAATATCCAGAAGGAGCTTACCCTCTTCAATACCCTCTACTATCTGGCAGGTGATATCGCTATCACCCAGATCGCAGGCGGTAACTGTATGTTCTACAATAAGGACCTCTTTGATAAGTACTATGGTGCAAAGGGTGTTGACCTCTATGCCGAGGTTAACGATATGCAGTGGACCATTGACCGCCTCTATGAGCTTTCCTCCACCGTTCACGAGGATCTGAACGGTGACGGCGTCGTCAGCGACGGCGATATCGTTGGTTACGGTGATAGCGCCGTTGACAATAAAAACGACGGAAGCCGCGACTCCTGGGTAGCGGCCATGGGCATCAACATTACCACTATGGTAAACGGACAGCCCGAGCTTTCCTTCTACAGCGCCCGCACGGTCGAGGCCTTTGAGAAGGTTCGCAACCTCCTTGCGCAGAACCCCGGCGCCCTTGCCATGAGCGGTGCAACCACCTCCACCTTTGAGAACGGCTACGTCATCTTCGTGCGCGGTGAGCTCAACAAGGGCTCTCAGCTTCGTGAGATGAAGGATCGCTACGGCGTTCTTCCCCTCCCCATGTTCGAGGAGAACCAGGATGGCGGCTATCGCACCGTTTGTACCAACAATGCATCTCTCATCACCGTTCTCTCCTCTCTTGCAGCAGACAGAAAGGAACTGGTTGGCGCAACTCTTGAGCTTATGGCTGCAGAGTCCTACAAGCAGGTTACTCCCGCATACTATGAGATCGCTCTGAAGTCCAAGTACTCCGAGGATCCCGCGGATGCGCAGATGTACGACATCATTCTTGACTCCTTCGCCTTCAGCTTCGGTTACTGCTACTCCACCGAGAGCCTTAAGAGCGTTGGCGGTCTCTTCCGTGACCTTTCCGCAGACCTTGCTGAGAGGTGGGATCAGAACGACGAGGTTTACGAGGAGAAGCTTCAGCAGCTGATCGACGGCCTCGACGAGGCAGCCTTCAAGGCAATGTACGGCGGCTGATAACAAGCGCGCATATTAAAATACGGCACACCCCTTGGCGTGATACTCTTAGCGGAGTATCACGCCAACTCTATTCGCCTCTGGCGAGTGATATTGCACACAATTGCATTGTGTACGCAGTGATATTCGGCTTACGCCGAGTGATATTCGCCCGCTCACCGTGTGAGCGTTGCGAGCTTTTAGGCGAATAGAATATCACTGAAGCCGCAAGGCTTCAATATCACGATTGCGATAGCAATCATATCACTCTTTGCGAGAGCAAAGAATATCACTAAAAGCAGAAAAAGAGAGAGCAAAGCGGTTTTTCTTTCCGCATTGTTCTCTCTTTATGTTTTATCGCAAGTTTCGCATTTGTAATACAAATGCACAGGTCTTTGCCCATACCCCTATTATAAATTCTCCGATAAGGACATCACCCCTTGGGGTGTGCCGTTTCTTTTTTCAGCGGATCCCACCGCACTTGCCGCCACAGCTTTTGGCATGGGGACAGCCAACGCATCGTTGACCGCGCCGTTTTGCACGGACAAGATACCACACGCCGCCACCGACGATTGCCGCAAGGATCCCTATGATAATAATATTTTCCATATGCTTTATTTCGTTTGGTTGCCGAGAGCCGTTTCCGCTCTCAGTTTTTTGTTTGTGTTTCGAACTAAGAAAATGACCGTTCCCGCCGCCGCGAGTATGACCGCAAGTCCTGCCAAAGCCGCGCCCACACGCAAGGTTTCGGGTGCGGTCAGGAGCGTACCCACGGTATAGATCAGATATGCCACGGTATAGCCGATGGCAAGCTGGAAGCCGATACCGCCGAGAAGCCACTTGGTGCTCTTCATTTCGGCATTCATGGCGCCGATCGCCGCGAAGCAAGGAGGCGTGTACAGATTGAACATCAGATAGGCAAGCGCGGCGATCTTGGAAATCGCCATAATACCGGCCACCTCGGCACCGGTGCCCTCCAGCATCGCCAGCTCCTCCATATCAATAAGGTTTTCAAGACCAACGAAGCAGACCGCGAGTGTTCCCACCACGTTCTCCTTCGCGATAAATCCGGTAACGGCCGCCGCCGCAAGCTGCCAGGAAAGCACGCCGACAACAGGAACCAACAGATAGGCAAAGGGAGTCGCGATGGAGGCGAGAATGGATTCGTCCGCCGACTCTGCCACGGTCAACCGCCAGGTAAAGGTCTGCATCAGCTGAACCGCCATGTTACAGAGAAGAATAATGGTCGCCGCCTTCACGATGTACGCCCATCCACGACTGCACATGGACTTGAAGGCGCCCCAAAGAGAGGGCTTTTTATATTCGGGAAGCTCGAGGATAAAGAAGGATTTCTTCGCCCGATGCCCCGTGATCAGATTGATCAGAAGTGCGCCGACAAAGATCAGGACAATACCCGCAAAATACATAAGGGCACTCACCCACCACGCGTTATCAAAGAAGGCGCCCGCAAACAGGGCGATAACGGGGATCTTGGCGCCGCAGGGCATAAAGGGCGCCAGCATAACGGTGGCCCTGCGCTCCCGCTCGTTGCGGATGGTTCGGCTGGCCATAATGCCGGGAACGGCGCATCCAACGGTGATCACGAAGGGAATGACCGACTTTCCGGAAAGTCCTACTCGCTTGAAGATGGGATCCAGAACGACTGCCGCGCGAGACATGTAGCCACAATCCTCAAGGAGTGCTATGAGGAAATACATGACCATAACGAGGGGCAAGAAGCCCACCACGGCAACGACGCCGCCGATCACACCGTCAACAAGAATAGCCGACAAAAGAGGGTGAGCGTTCTCAAACAGTCCGCCGACGAAGCCTTGGAAGATCTCAAGAAGCGGCACAAGACCGGGAATGCTCCATCCGTTCTCAAATTCAATTCCCTCCGCGATCCACGCGCCAAGGGTAGACTGAGAAATATAAAACACAAGAAACATAACGACCGCGAAAATGGGAATGCCAAGCCATCTGTTTGTCAAGATCGCGTCGAGTCTGTCACCGAAATTGGTATCCTTCGACCGCACCTTTCGTGTCTCCACCGCTTCTACGACCTCGTTTACAAAGGCAAATCGGCTTCTGTCTGCCGCCTCGGCCGATGCCTTGTCGGTCACAGAGGCTCCGTCCGCCACGTAGGGCGCCATCTGTGTGGCACCCGCTCGAGCAACGGCCGCACCGATCAGCGCTTTCAAGCCCCGTGCGGAGGTGGAAACGGTGGCAACCACGGGACAGCCAAGCTTTTTTGAGAGCGCGTCCGCATCGATCCGCGTCCCCTTCTTTTCGTTCAGGTCGCTCTTGTTCAGGGCAACCACCACGGGAATGCCAAGCTCCAGAAGCTGTGTGGTGAAAAAGAGACTGCGGCCAAGATTATCCGCGTCTACAATATTGACGATCACGTCGGGGGCTTCCTTTTGGACGTACTCGCTGGTGATGCTTTCCTCACCCGTAAAGGGCGACATGGAATAAGCACCCGGAAGGTCAACGGCAAGGATATCCTTTCCCACCGCATACTTCTTTTTAATGGCGTGCTCCTTTTTGTCAACGGTAACACCCGCCCAGTTTCCGACCCTCTCGTTGCGGCCGGTCAGCGCATTGAACATGGTAGTCTTACCCGAATTGGGATTTCCTGCCAACGCAATTCTCATCTGAAAATCCTCCTGATTTTTATTCTTACATCTATGCAAACGAAGTTAGCGATGGCTAACCGCGCTCGCAAAAAATAGGCGGTCGGAAAACCGAGCCGTTCCTATTGTATATACAAGGCTAAACGATAATAGCCTCAGCCAGCTGATGATCGATGGTATACCGACCGCCCTTAATGGAAACGATCAGTCCGCCCTTCAGGTGGCGCACGACGGTAATGGGCTCGCCGCTGTAGCATCCGAGGGAAAACAAAAAGGCATTCATCTCCTCGTCGTCGGTTTCGATCCTGCTTATGACGTACTCCTGTCCGTCCTTCCCTTCCCGTAAATTCATGGCGATCTCCCTTCGTCAGCATTTGGTTAGCGACCGCTAACCGAGAGATAGTATACACGAATTTCCTCCGATTGTCAATCCTTTCCTTTCATTTTTCCAAATTTTGTAGACCTTCCCAAACGGTTAGCACTTGCTAACTTGGATTTCTGACAATCTGCACAAATTATCGGGGAACATCGAATTTATGCTAAATCCCTTGAAATCTTCTCCGCGCTGTGTTATAATACGTTAGAAAGGCGGTGAGGGAAATGGTTCTTCACGAATCGGGACAGATGTATCTTGAGGCGATTTACATCCTGACACAAAAAAATGAAACGACCCGTTCCATCGACGTTGGCGCGTATCTCGGATACTCCAAGCCGTCGGTCAGCCGCGCCATCGGTCTTTTAAAAAACGGTGGATATATCACGGTAGACGGCAACGGATATCTTTCCTTGACGCCCGCGGGTGCCGCAATTGCCGAGCAGCTGTACGAGCGGCACACGGTGCTTACCCGCATGCTGGTATCCCTTGGCATTGACGAAGCAACAGCCGCCGAGGTCGCCTGCCGCATCGAGCACGTGATCAGCGTCGTCTCCTTTGAGGCCGTCAAAAAGCATTATCAGACATATCGAAAATAACAGGATTCAAAAAGCACCCGCCAACACGGGTGCTTTTTCAAATTTTGATTTATCGGTATGTTCGCAGTCACTCTGTAAGGCTCCCTCCGGGAGGGAGCTGGCGCGGAACGCGACTGAGGGAGCCCGCGCAACAAAATCTTTTGCGCCTTGATATGGCAAGTGCTATTCGTTCATCTCGCAGGCTCCTTCCGTCACACTCCGTGTGCCACCTCCCTCTCGGAGGGAGGCTTTAAGTGCACCGACGAACAGACCGCTAAACACCAATTTATCTCAATACGATCTCACAACGGCTCTCGATGGTGGTGTCGCCGTCCACGATGGGCTCGAGGATGATCTCGCCGATAGAATCGGCGGTGATGCGACCGCTGATGGGGCTCTTGACCGAAAGGATATTCCCCTTCACGTCGGCCTCGACGGTGGAATTCTCGAAGGAAAGGTCGGTGCCCTCCATAGTACAGTTGATAAGGCGCAGATCGCGGCAATAGCAAAGGGGCTGGGTGCCTACGATATGGCAATTCTCAAGGGTCAGACCCTCGGAGTACCAACCGAGATATTCGCCCTTCACAAGGCAGTTGCGCACCGTCACGTTCTTGGCGTGCCAAAAGGCGTCCTT
>JAZLBM010000260.1:0-12211 GCA_045613705.1 Eubacteriales bacterium
CCAGATAAATTCACTTCTACATAATGCACACCATATGTTTCTAACTTTTTCTCACTGGCGAACTGGCAAACCTTGCGGAATACGATTATGAGCCCCAGACCACCTATCCCTGGTGGATCAGCCTTATTCCCTATGCCATCGTCATCGTCATCTTCATCGCTCTCTGGATCTTTATGATGAACCAGACCGCAGGCGGTAAGGGCGGCAAGATGAACTCCTTCGGCAAGGCACACGTCAAGACCCCTCAGCCGAATGACAAGAACCGTGTTCTGTTTGCCGACGTGGCAGGTGCTGACGAGGAAAAGGCCGAGCTTCAGGAGATCGTGGAATTTTTGAAGGATCCCAAGAAGTTTACCGCCCTCGGCGCAAAGATCCCCCACGGCGTACTGCTCGTGGGCCCTCCCGGTACCGGTAAGACGCTCCTTGCCAAGGCTGTGGCAGGTGAAGCAGGTGTTCCCTTCTTCTCCATCTCCGGCTCCGATTTCGTAGAGATGTACGTGGGCGTCGGTGCCTCCCGTGTCCGCGACCTCTTTGATAATGCCCGCAAGTCTCCCGCATCCATCATCTTCATCGATGAGATCGATGCCGTGGGACGTCACCGTGGCGCAGGTCTCGGCGGCGGTCACGACGAGCGTGAGCAGACCCTCAACCAGTTGCTGGTGGAGATGGACGGCTTCGGCTCTCACGAGGGCATCATCGTCATTGCCGCTACCAACCGTCCCGACATTCTCGACCCCGCGCTTCTCCGCCCCGGTCGTTTCGACAGACAGGTAACCGTCAATTATCCCGACATCAAGGGTCGCGAGGAAATCCTCAAGGTTCACGCCCGCAACAAGCCTCTTGAGGATACGGTCGACTTCCATAAGATCGCGCAGACCACCGTGGGCTTCACGGGTGCAGACCTTGCCAACCTTATGAACGAGGCCGCACTTCTGGCCGCCAAGCGCGCCAAGAGCCTCATCGGTATGAGCGAGATCGAGGACTCCTTTATGAAGCTGATCCTGGGTCCCCAAAAGAAGACCCGTGTCCGTTCTGAGCACGATAACAAGCTGACCGCCTATCACGAGGCAGGTCACGCCGTTTCCTCTTACTACTGTCCCCACACCGATCCCATTAAGGTCATCACCATTATCCCCGCAGGTCACGCAGGCGGCGTTACGGTAAGCGTTCCCGAAAAGGACGTTTCCTACAGCTCCCGCAACCGTATGTTTGAATCCATCGTATGGTCGCTGGGCGGACGCGTTGCCGAGGAGCTTGTGATGGACGATATCTCCACCGGTGCCTCCGGCGATATCCAGCAGGCCACCGCAACCGCAAGAGATATGGTTACCCGCTACGGTATGAGCGAGGCGCTTGGCACCGTTCTTTACGGCTCCGAGCATTCCAACGACGCCGTATTCCTGGGACGTGACTTCAGCTCCGGAAAGAACTATTCCGAAAAAACCGCCGCCGCCATTGACGACGAGATCCGCGCACTGATCGACAAGGCATACGCCAAGTGCCGCGAGATCCTCACCGAGCACCGCGACCGTCTGGAATTTGTGGCTGAGTTCCTTCTTAAGCACGAGACAATGGACAGCGACCAGTTCAAGGCCGCTATGGAGATCCCCGACGTTACCGAGGAGGATCTGATCCGCATCGCCGATGAGAAGAAGAAGGAAAGCGACGAAGAAAACAAAAAGCGCGCCGAAGCACTCCGTGAGGAGAAGGCACGCGAAGAAGCCGAGGCACAGGCCGAGGAAAAGAAGGACGACGACGAAAATAACCGCTACGGTAACCGTCCCTTCATATAATTAATATAATAGCACACGCGCCCGATACGGGCGCGTGTTGTTTATAAATTGGTGTTTATCGGCGCAGTATGAACACGCCGAACCGAAGGCTTCCCCAAGATGGGGAAGCTGTCACCGGAGGTGACTGATGAGGGTGCGAAGCCTTATCATTATTACAATCGGCGCACACTCATCCGTCGCGTTCCGCGACACCTTCCCTATCATAGGGAAGGCTTCCGCTCGCCATTTTGTTCGTGCTAACACACCGACAAATCAAAATTTGAACTCCAGAAAAAAAGCCGAGGCAGATGCCTCGGCTTTTATATTGACTCTGTTAGGATTACGACTCGGACAGGGCCTCGGTCTGCTCTTCAGCAGCCTTCTCCTGCTCCTCGCGTTCACGCTCGCGTTCCTCCATGACTTCCTCAGGAACCACGGTAACCTCGATCTCGACTACGCGGCGCGCGTCGGTCTTGGTGACCACTACGTCAAGATTCAGATAAGAGAAGCTGTCTCCCTCCTCGGGAATCTTGTCAAGGGCGCTGGTTACCCAACCGCCAACCGTATTTTCGTCCACCTCGGCACGAACACCGAAGGTCTCGAAGGCTCTTTCAAGAGCGGCGGTGCAAAGCACCTTGTATTTGCCTTCCTCAAGCTCAACGATCTCTTCCATGATCTCGTCGTGCTCATCCCAGATATCGCCTACCAATTCCTCGATAATATCTTCCATGGTAACGATACCCAGCGTGCCGCCGTAATCGTCGGCGACTACCGCCATGTGGGATTTGGATTCCTGCAAAAGATTCAACAGATCGCGGATCTTGATGGCCTTATGTACCGAAACGACGTCCTTTACGATATCCTTCAGTTCACAACAGCCTGCCTTGACCTTATTGTAATAGTCCTTATGGTGGATGACACCAATAATGTTATCTATGGTATCCGAATATACGGGGAGTCTTGAGAAGCCGCTTTCCGTGAAGACCTTCTCCAGCTCCTCGCCGGTGGCCTTGTCGGAAACCGCCTCAACGTCAACTCTGTGGGTCAGGATCTCCTGCGCCTCACGGTCGTTAAACTCTACCGCACTGCGGATCAATTCGCTTTCCTCTTCATTGATACCGCCCTCTTGCGCGGCCTCCTCAACGAAGGTCAGAATTTCGTCCTCGGTGATAACCGCCGCGTCCTTATTCTTAAAGATCAGCGAGAACAGCTTACGAATGCCGATCAGGAAGAAGGTAATGGGGGTAAATACGTACCAAAGGAGCTGAAGAAAGGGAGCAAACATCATTGCAAACCGTTCGGGCGATTCCTTGGCAATGCTCTTGGGACAAACCTCACCGAAGATCAAAACCACGATCGTTACCACAACGGTCGCAACCGTTGTTCCTATCGTTTTTCCCTTATCATTCTGCAAAACCTCGGTCATAATATCCACGAAAAGGATCGTGGAAAGAGAGGATGCGAGAATATTTACGATGTTGTTACCGACAAGCACCGTGGTCAGAAGCTTGTCGAAATTCTCTGCCATGCGAAGAACTCTCACGGCTCGCTTGTCGCCGTTATCGGCGGCGTTCTTTAAGCGAATACGATTCAAAGACGTAAATGCCGTCTCCGATGCTGAAAAAAATGCGCTGAACAATATTAAGATAACAATTAATATTATCTTCCCTGTACTGTCACCGTCCAAGATATAATATCCTCCTAAAAATAAATATATTGCTTCTATTATATTATAAATTTGCTCTTTTGTCAAGTGAGAAACCCTTCAAATTGGACGAATGGGGGCTTTGAGGGGCGGAATTCCCCATTCTTGCCTACCTTTTCGGGCTATTTCGCGGCTTTGCGAGGTTTTTGAGCCGTTTCCCTTGACATACGTGCCCTGCCCGTGGTACACTGAAGAAAACACAACGTACAAAAAGGAGCACCCCCTATGACCAAGCTGATCCTCGCTTCCCAGTCCCCCAGAAGACGGGAAATTCTCGAAAATCTGGGACTTTCCTTCCGCATCGTCACCGCTGACGTGGACGAATCCTGCACGGAGACCGACCCCCGCCTTTACGTGGAGGAGCTGGCGCTTCGAAAGGGACGCGCCGTTCTTGACCGCCTTGCGGCGGAGGGCGAGGTAGACGCCGACACCGTCATTATCGCCGCCGACACGGTGGTAGCCGCCGAGGGCGAGATCTTAGGAAAGCCCCGCGACCGCGAGGATGCCCTGCATATGCTGGAGCTGCTTTCGGGCAAGACCCATCAGGTAATCAGCGGCATCGCGCTTTTGTCCCTCTCCCACGCGGCAGTTGCCAGCGAGGTCACGGGCGTTCGCTTCTCCCCCCTCACTCAGGCCGAGATGGATTTCTACGTCTCCTCCGACGAGCCCTACGACAAGGCGGGCGGCTATGCCGTGCAGGGTCTTGCTTCCCTTTTTATCGACGGTCTTGAGGGCGACTACTTCAACGTGGTCGGTCTTCCCGTCAAGCGTCTGCGCAGCCTTCTGATCGCTGAATTCGGCGTGGATCTCGCCGCGCTGATCAGCGGAAAATAAGAGTGCGAAAACCAAGAAATTCTTTTCGCTTTTTCTTGACACAAGAGTGCCTGTATGATATAATTTTTATAATAAGATCAACGAACAACATCGTTACCAAAGGAAAGGATGTAATCATATGAAAAAGCTTCTTGCCCTGCTTCTCTCTCTTCTTCTCGCGCTGTCTCTCGTCGCTTGCGGAAACACCGAAGAAACCGAAAGCGATACCGAATCCGAGACCGAAAC
Source organism: Eubacteriales bacterium (assembly GCA_045613705.1). Lineage (GTDB taxonomy): Bacteria > Bacillota > Clostridia > Oscillospirales > CAG-272 > RGIG8775. The sequence continues at coordinate 4,537 of JAZLBM010000260.1, forward strand.
CGAGATCGAGACCGAGTCGGAAACCGAATCGGAAACCGAGTCCGAGACCACCGTTGAGTCCGAGACCGAGAACCCCGATTCCGTCTTCGAGACCCGCACCGAAACGGTATACGTAATCGGTGCTAACGCCCTTAACATCCGTTCCACCCCCTCCACCGACAGCTCTGACAACATCCTTGGTTCTCTCGAGGAGGGCACCGCCATCGAGCGCGTCGGCTACAATCCCACCTGGAGCAAGATCATGTATGAGGGCAAGGAGTGCTATGCAAGCTCCAAGTATCTCTCTACCAAGGCTCCCGTGACCATCAACACCGCTGAGAACAAGACGGTTTACGTCAAGGTTGAGGTTTCCCTCGCCGTTCGTGCCAAGCCCTGGAAGGATGCTGAAAGCGTTGCTTACCTTACCAATGGCGAAAAGGTAACTCAGATCGGTATTGCCGCAGAGGCTGACGAGCACGGTATCCTTTGGGCATACATCTCCTACACCGACAGCAAGGGCAATGCCAAGGACGGCTACATCAACTCCGCATACCTTACTGAGGAAGCGCCTATCGGCTTCACCGAGGTCAATCAGACGGTTGCCATTACCAGTGAGAGCCTGAACCTTCGAGCAGAGGCATCTCTGAACGGAAACGTGCTTTCCACCGCCAAGAAGGGTGACACCTTCCAGCGCATCGGTATTGCCGCAAAGGCTGACGCAGATGGCATCGTATGGAGTCTGCTTCTCTACAACGGCAAGCCCTGCTATGCAAGCTCTGCTTACCTTTCCCTCGTGGAGGAAGCCAAGGTATTCTCTGCTGAGGGCATGAACATCACCCTCTCCGATAGCTTCACCGCCGCTACCTCTGACGACTATACCGCACAGTTCAATTCTGACCGTCTCACCGTGACCGTGACCAAGGAGAGCAATACCCTTCTTGCCGCCGCGGGTCTTGATACCAATATGACCCTCAAGGCTTATGCCGAGAAGTTCATTTTCAGCCGCGAGATGAACGTAGCGGTGGTTGAGGAGGCCTCGCTTACCTATTTCAACTACACTACCGACACGGCTACGGTGCTGGCATTCGCATACAAGAGTGCCGAGGCCTACTGGCTGATCCAGTTCCACGTGCCCACCGCAAACTTCGCTACAGAAAAGGCAACCATTTTCAACTACGCGAACTCCGTAACCTTTAAGTAAAATCAAAAGCTCAGGAACCAAGCTCCTGAGCTTTTTTATTTCATTTTTCGAAGAAGCGATACAGCTTCAGCCGTTTTCTCCATACGCGGAGGTAGGAAGTGATCAGCACCGATAAGGCGTAGTCGTAAAAGAGAAAGACACCGTTCAAGAGTCCCCCGATCACCGCCACGTGAGCGCCCAGGGTCACCTCGCCCATGATCACGCGGGCCAGAAGCCACATCAAAAGCACCGACAGATTGAAGGAGATCAGTTTGATGAGGATGCGCACGGGACGAAGCCGAAGCCCCTCGATCTTCTCCTTGAGAATGGGATAAAAGCCCATAAAGCAGGCGTATACCACGGCAGGCACTTTATTCGGAAGAAGCAGAAGCGAGAGAAGCGCCGTTACGCCGTAGGTCATCCACGGGTACGTGCCGCCGCGCTCAATGACCAGCACCACGATGGCAAGGGACGCCAAGAGCGCCACCGAAAGATCCAGCACCTCAATAAAGGAGCCGAGGTATAAAAGCACCACACCAAGAGCCGAAAGCACGGCGCAGAGGGCCATCATACGGGTACTGAATTTGCGTTTTGTTTTTCTCATCGTCAGCACCCGGGGATCAGGTCACCGCCGCAACACTCGCAGCAGCTATCCATCAAAAGGCAGGTGCAGCAGTCGCATCCGCCGCAGCAAGGAACACAGTCGCAACAACCCGTATGTGCGGTGGTGGTGCGGTAATTGCCGCCGTATTCGTGGGTCTGCTTACGCAAACCGTCACGTGCCATTCGGTATTCGGTGTTATAGGGATCGAGACGGCAAGCCTCGTCCAGATGATGCGCCGCATCGGCATAGCGGAGCCAGCGCACCTCCACGCATCCCATAAGGAAATTCCACTCGGCGTCTCTGTCATAGATGGGGATCTCGCCAAGAAGCCGGCTAGCCTCGTCGATGGCGCCGTTGTTGATCAGATGGCGAATACGGGCAAAATTGGGGTTGGTCGAATGGGTATTGGTCTGCCCCTGCCAGCTACTGTTCCCCGAGGAAGACTCGGTGCTACCCTTGGCGCGCGTATCGCGAATGGCGTCGTAGGCCGCGTTGATCTCCTTCATCTTCTCCGCCGCGAGATCCGCAAGGTCGGTGTCGGTATATTTATCGGGATGGTATTTTCTCGCCAAGGCAAGATACGCCTTCTTGATCTCGTCGTCCGTAGCGTCGCGAGAAACGCCTAAAACCTTATACGGGTCGGTCATCCTGCCCCTCCTTTCCGTTTGCCGAAAGCGCCAGCGCACGGCGCGCCGCCTGCGGCATTCCTCCATAAATAATATTTTCCACAATGCCGCGACTGTTGGCATCGGGATAGTTCAAAAGATCAAAGCCACGCTCTGCCTGCACAAGCTCCGCCGTCAGCGCCTCGGCAATGCTTTCGCGGTCGGACGGAGTCAACGCGTCACCGTACACACGGGCAATGGGGTTGTACCGTCCGCGGCGGATGTCCTCCTCATAATCGTCGGCCGCATCCACAAGGTAGATCCATTTGCCCACGTGGAAGCCGATCTCACGGGCAATACGCCGCTTTCCGTCCTCGAGCCCATAGGAGAGCACCTCGCCAAGAAGACCGCCGAAGGCCTCGGCAGGCGCGTCCAAAGAGGTACTGTCGCTCTTCTCGATCTCAAAAAGTCCGGCAAGCCCCTCGCGGATGGGTCCTTCAAGTGCCGCAAAGCGCTTTTTTGCCCTTCTGCGGAAGGTGCCCACAAAAGGGAGAGCCATTCGCGCCGCAAGGCGCCTTGCCCCCTTCTCGTCGGCAAGATCGTCACGCACCTTGTGATAGGAAAGCAACGCGGTGGCAGACGCGCAAAGGGCAAAGATCTCCTCCTCGGCGCTTCCCTTCTTCGGCATCGCCATCAGGCGCTTGTGAAAGGGATGGGCGATACAGGCCGACCTGCGAAGCGAAGGGGTGATCTCCTCAATCGCAAGGCGAACCAGTGCCATAAAAGTGAAATCATACCCAAGCATCATACGGGAGCATTGCCCCGTGCATTTTCCAAGGGCGCGGCACAGTCCGCAATACACGCCGCGGTAGTATTCGTATTCACGAAGCTTACATTCCGGTTTTTCCGGACGAATATAGCCGAACATATCCTCACCCTCCTTCTATCATATAGCGACCGTCGCCGCCTTACAACTCTTTTTTGATTTTATCCTTTTTTGCGCCGCATATATTCACGGGGCGTGCATCCCATATACCGACGGAATATCTCGGTGTAATAGCTGGAGCTGGAAAAGCCGGAGTTCAGTGCCGTTTCGGTCACCGAAAGCCCCTCGCCCTCAAGCAGCTGCAGGGATTTGCGAATGCGGAGATCCATCAGATATTCAAAGGCCGTCTGCCGCGTGATGCGCTTAAAGCAACGGCAAAACTCGCTCTTGCTGAGGTTAGAGGCCGCCGCAATGTCCTCAAGCCCGAGACGCGAGGCGTAATTCTCATTCATATAGCGGATCGCCTTCTTGATGCGCGCCACGGGCACGGAGCTTTCCGCAGTCACGGCGCTCTGCCGCTTTGCCTCGGTATAAAGAAGCAGCCAAAGGCGGCACAGATGGCTCTTTACCGCAAGCTCCCAGCCGTCCTCCTTCTGCTTGATGGCGTCGTAGATGGAAATGCAGACGTTTGCCGCCTCGCCCCGCCCTGCCTCAAAAAACATAGAGGGCACCGCCTTGGCGTCCATAACGTCGCCGAGGAAATGCTCGGCGAAGAATCCGTCCGCCGCGCCGTCAATGGCACCGGTCAGAAAGCTGACCACAAGATATCGGCAACCGTCCTCATCCACCGACCGACCCGAGTGCATGGCACCGGAGTTGGCAAACACACAGTCGCCCACCCCCATACGGTAGCGCTTATCGTTGACGAAATACTCCATCTGTCCTTCGATGACCACCGAAAGCTCGGGGCCGTCGTGCCAATGGAAGTCAAAGGCGCCGTTGCAATAGGAGGCCAGATTGCAGATGCCTGCCGAAACGGGAAAGCCGTCTCCCGTTTTCCACTTTTTATATTCAAGACCGCTGGCATCGATCACCAGTCGGGCCATTCCCGTGGAAGATGCTTTTTGCATAGAAATCCTCCAAATGCGCAATATACTGATAAAATTCAGCAATATGTTGATATTTTTACACAAAAATCCGATAGTATAATTATACTATAAGAGTTCGGCAAATGCAAGAGCTTTTCAAAGTTTGAAAGGAGATTCTTATGGGAAAGATTACCTTTATGGGCGCGGGAAGCACCGTGTTCGCCAAAAACGTTATCGGCGACTCTATGATGACCGACGCGCTCCGTGATTTTGAGTATGCGCTTTACGACATCGACCCCGACCGCCTTGACGAGTCCTACGCCATGGTAACGGCGCTGAACAAGAACGTCAACGAGGGCCGTGCCAGGGTCAGCAAGTATCTGGGTGTGGAAAATCGCCGCGATGCCCTTCGCGGTGCGGATTTCGTGGTCAACGCCATTCAGGTTGCCCTCTACGATCCCGGCACCATCACCGACTTTGAGGTGCCCAAGAAATACGGTCTCCGTCAGACCATTGCCGACACCCTCGGCATCGGCGGTATCTTCCGTGCCCTGCGCACCATTCCCGTTCTTGAGGATTTTGCCGAGGATATGGCCGCCGTTTGCCCCCGTGCCCTGTTCTTAAACTATACCAACCCGATGGCGATGCTTTCGGGCTATATGCAGCGCTATACCGATATCAAGACCGTAGGTCTTTGCCACAGCGTACAGGTGTGCACCCAGGCGCTTCTCAAGGCGGTGGGTATGACCGACCAGGTCAAGCGCCCCTGGCGCGAGAAGATCGCGGGTATCAACCACATGGCGTGGCTGCTTGAGCTGGAGGACGCCGACGGAAACGATCTCTACCCCGAGATCCGCCGCCGCGCCTGCGAGATCCTGGAGCATCCCGAGAATTATCCCGACTGTAAGGATCTTGTTCGTCTGGAATACGTGCGCCGCTTCGGCTTTTATTGCACCGAATCCAGCGAGCACAATGCGGAATATAACAATTTCTTCATCAAGGATAAGTATCCCGAGCTGATCGAGCGATATCGCATTCCCCTTGACGAATATCCTCGCCGTTGCATCAATCAGATCGCAAAATGGGATCGAGAGCGTGAGAATTACATCAACGGTAACGTGACCCACAACCGCTCTCGCGAGTATGCCTCCCGTATTATGGAATCCATCGTCACAGACGTTCCCTATCAGATCGGCGGCAACGTGCTCAACCGGGGACTCATCACCAACCTTGACCCGGATGCCTGCGTGGAGGTTCCCTGCCTTGTGAACAAGCTTGGCGTTCAGCCTACCGTCATCGGTAAGCTTCCCCCTCAGCTTGCGGCTATGAATATGACCAACGTAAACGTTCAGCTCCTGACCATTGAGGCAGCAGTCACCAAGAAGCGCGACGCCATCTATCAGGCGGCGATGCTGGAGCCTCACACCTCCTCGGAGCTTTCCATCGACGACATCGTCTCCCTTTGCGACGATCTCATCGAGGCGCACCGCGGCTGGCTTCCCGAATATCACTAAATTGATGTTTATCGGTGTGTTCGCACAAACAAAATGGCGCGAACCGTATCTTGTAGGGCGGTGCCTTGGTGCCGCCGAAAACGTGCGGTTTATCGGTTGTTACGGCGGGAGCAAGCCCCCGCCCTACGGGTTTGTGCACAAACCGAACAAACCGATAAATCAAAATTCGAATAGCTGCTTTCGCAAAAAAACCACCGCATCCGCGGTGGTTTTTTCTATCTTATTTGCTTACGAATGTGGTCAGATCGAACAGGGTGTAGATCACCTTGTCCCAAAGAACAGCCTCTGCGATATAGTCGTATCCGTAGGTAGCCTCAAGCTCCTCAAGGGTCACGCCCTCAACCTCGGCATATCCGGTGGCTGCCTCGGCGTACTCCTCGTCGTTGACGCTGATATTCTCCGCCTTGACGATGGCATAGAACACGAGCTCCTCGCGGATAGCATCCTCGACCATCTTCATAACGTCGGCATCGGTTGCGCCGCACGCCTCAAGGTACTCCTCATACGTATAGCCGTATTGCTCGGCAACCGACTCGTAGTAGCTTCTGTCAGAGGTGTAGTAGAACATCACCTGCTGCTCGGGCAGAGAGTGGATGGTAGCGTTGGCGAGGATCGCCTCCCAAAGGATCTGATAGCGGCTCTGGTTTGCCGTCTCGGTGGCATTGGCCAGAAGCGCCTCACGAACAAGCTCTCGATAGGCGTCAACCGTCTCGCATCCGGTGATGCTCTTGACAAATTCATCGGTAAGCTCGGGGATGGTATAGTGTCCTACGATAGAATGAACCGTAATTTTGAAGGTAACCTCCTTGCCCGCAAACTCCTCGTAGTAGTCATCGGGGAAGAAGTTGGTGGTCTCTACTACCGTACCGGGCATAACGCCGTAAAGATCGTCCTTAAACCACTCAATATAGCCGTTATCCTCGGCGAGAAGGATGTTGGCACCGTCTGCGGTACCGCCCTCAAACTGCTCGCCCTCCATAAAGCCGGCAAAGTCGATCAGAAGATAGTCGCCTGCCTCGGTCAATCTGTCGGTAACGGGCTCCTCATATTCCTCGTATTTGCTATTGTTGACAATCAGATTCTGCACCATAGACTCCACGTCCGCGTCGTTCACCACGATGGGATCTGCCGCAAGGGTAAGGCCCTTATACTGGCCCAGGGTAATGTAGGGGGTAAGGTCTGTGGTCATATAGTCCATTTCCGAATAAGTAACGCTCTCTTCCTTGCCGCAGGCAACTGCGCCGGCAACCATAATAAGCACCAGAAGAAGTGCGCTTATTTTCTTAAGCTTCTTCATAATTTTTCCTTCTTTCATAATTACAAAAATGACTCAACCGTTCACACGACGTCATGCAATCACGGTTGAGTCTTTTTGTGTTGGATTTACGCTTCCTTCTTAACGACTTCCTTGCCGTTGTAGGAACCGCACGCTTTGCATACACGGTGAGCAAGAACGTACTCGCCACACTTTGCACACTTTACCATTCCGGGCAATTCAAGCTTCCAGTTATTCGATCTTCTCTTGTCTCTTCTTGCTTTAGAGACCTTTTTCTTCGGTACTGCCATTTGTACACACCTCCTTGAAACATTTCAACGAATATCATTTTATATTATACACTTATTTTTCCGAATTGTCAAGTAATTTTTGAAGAATCGCAAGCCGTGGATCAATTTCTTTTGTCACACAACCGCAATCCCCCAACCTCCGGGGCTTACCGCAGACGGGACACAGTCCCTCGCAGTCCTCCGCGCAAAGGATCTTCTTCGGAAACAGAAGCATCATAGTCTCGGCGATCTCACGGTCTACGTCAAGCATGCCGTCGGCATCAAGAACTGCGTATTCATCGAAGTTCTCCTCCAACTGCTCCTCGGTAAGCGAGCCGCGGGTTACCACCGTGCGCTCAAAATCCGCGTCGAACACGCCGCGAACCTCATCCAG